>JAHJBD010000003.1 GCA_018813725.1 Nanobdellota archaeon
ATTGAAATAGGTTTGTATTCACTTTCTATTAGGTTGCTTAGTACAGGTAGAATAACACTTAAGGTCTTACCAGTTCCTGTTGGTGAAGTTAATAAGATGTTTTTACCTTTTCTTATTGGTTCAAATACTAAAGATTGCCGTACTAGGCAGCACAAGGGGCACTGATCTCCAAGCGATAATAGATGCGATCGAGACAGGCAAGCTTACAGATGTTGAGATTTCTGTTGTTATTAGCAATAAAGAAGAAGCATATATCCTAGAAAGGGCTAGCCAGCATGACATTCCAGCGATGTTTATTTCTGGAAAGGATAAGACAAGGGAAGAGTTTGACCAGGAAGTGATGAAGATACTTGATGATAAAGGGGTCGGGCTTGTCCTTCTGATAGGATACATGAGATTTATCTCAAAGCCATTTGTGGATAAGTGGAAAAATAAGGTAATGAACGTGCATCCATCACTTTTGCCAAAATATGCTGGTGGCATGGATAAAGGTGTGCACGAAACTGTGCTTATAGCAGGAGAAAAAGAGACTGGTTGCACTATCCATTTTGTTGATGAGGGAGCTGATACTGGCCCAATAATAATCCAAAAGGTTTGTCAGATTGAGCTTGACGAGACTGTAGATACATTAAAAGCAAAGGTGCAAAAGCTTGAAGGCGAGGCATTTATTGAAGCTATTGGACTCTTCCGTGACGGAAAGATTGAGGTAAAAGAAGATAAGGTCGTGATAAAATGAGAGCATTGATTTCGGTTTCAGACAAGAAAGGTATTGTTGAGTTTGCAAAAGGGATTAAAGGTCTAGGATGGGAGATAATCTCAACAGGTGGTACAGCAAAGAAGCTTAAAGATTCAGGCTTGGATGTCAAGGATATATCTGAGCATACAGGGTTTCCTGAGATGATGGACGGGCGTGTAAAGACATTGCACCCAAAGGTTCATGGCGGGCTGCTTGCTATGCGAGATAATAAGGACCATATGGACCAAGCTAAAAAAAATGGCATTGAGATGATCGATATGGTTGTTGTCAACCTTTATCCTTTTGAAGAGACTGTGGCAAAACCAGATGTAAAGTTTGAAGAAGCAATCGAACAGATCGATATTGGCGGCCCATCTATGCTTAGAAGCGCTGCCAAGAATTTTAAAGACGTTCTTGTCATAACTGATCCTGCAGATTACAGCTGGGTTATTGAAAAGTTGAAATCAAAGCAAGAGATTGATTTTGATGACCGTAAAAAGCTGGCTTCAAAAGTGTTTGAAAGGACTGCTGTGTATGATGCTTTGATCGCAAACTACATGTATAGCACACAAAAGAACAGTTCAATCTTCCCACAAAAGTTCTTGTTTCCTTTTGTTAAGATCCAAGACTTAAGATATGGTGAAAACCCGCATCAACAGGCTGCCTTCTATAAAGATAGAGTGATATTTGAGAGCTGTCTTGCAACATCCAAGCAGTTATGGGGCAAAGAGCTAAGTTACAATAATATATTTGATGCTGATGGTGCATGGGAGCTTGTAAAGGAATTCAAGAACCCAGCAGTTACTGTGATAAAGCATGCAAACCCTTGCGGTTGCGCTGAAAGAGATACCATAGAAGATGCTTTTGAAGACGCTTACAATGTGGACCCTATGTCTGCTTTTGGGTGTATCATTGCGCTTAACAGAAAGTGCACAATGAAGGTTGCTGAGATGACAAAGGGTAAGTTTATCGAGGTTTTGATGGCGCCATCTTATGATGAAGACGCGTTGCAGTATCTTAAGGAGAATAAAGATAACTGCAGGATAATCGAGATGGGAGAGATCACTTCATCTGAAAAAGGTTATGATATGAAAAAGGTTGTTGGTGGGATGCTGATGCAGACACGAGAATGGCCTGATGTAGATAATATCAAGCTTGAGTGTGTAACAAAGCGAAAGCCAACAGAAAAGGAGATCGAAGACTTGAGGTTTGCTTGGAAAGTCAACAGGCATACAAAATCAAATTCTGTAGTCTTTGCAAAAGACAAGACTGCTTATGGAATGGGAGTAGGGCAGATGTCAAGGGTTGATGCATCAATAATCGCAACAAGGAAGTCTGCTGGAAGAGCAAAGGATGGGTCCATGTCATCTGATGCATTTTTCCCTTTCCCAGATGCTGTTGAAGCTGCTGCTGGTGCAGGGATCAAGGCTATAATCCAGCCAGGCGGTGCAAAGCGTGACAAAGAAGTCATCGAAGCATGTGACAGGCTCGGCATGAGCATGGTATTTACTGGTGTAAGATTGTTTAAGCATTAGATGCTTTGTGGAACAAGAACCTTGATGCAGACATGTCGATACCGTGACGCTCTCCGAATAGTATCATCTCAACTATAAGATTGTATAAGTATTCTGTCTTTTTAATGCGGTATAAGCCTAATAGGCCAGTCAAACCCGTCTCTAATGCACTCAAGTCATCCTCATTTAGAGTTGGCTTGTCCCTTAGATCCATAAAATCATTGTGGATACGCTGTATAATCTCTTCTTGCGGTTTCATTTTCCCCTCTTCATCCGGCTCACTTTAACATTCAGCGCTTTGTCAAGATAGTATAGGTAACCTTTTTCTTTTTTCAGACCAAGTTTGAATACTTTCTCATGCTTTTGCTTTCCGGTTTCATGGAATTTTTTCATACGGACACGAGCAATGTCTCCTTGCTTGTCTATGAAATAGAGATAGCCAGGCTCCCTTACCAGTTTCTTTTGCAATTCATAGTACTTAAGCTTTGGAATGTTTGGAGCATTTTCTTTAACTTTTTCTTTAGTCACATCCTGCTCACAGAAATAACAGTATTTTTCATCTTCTTCAAGATTACGGTGGCAATAAGGACATTTGGCCATATATGTTCAATAGAAATGATTGGTTTATTAATTTTATGCTTTATTTGTCTATTTTAGAGAAGGGATTGTTAAGATGGTGTATTTATTGCAATTAGGCTAAGGCTTAATTAATATAGGAAGTACCTGTCCAAATAACAAAGATTATATATCTCAATTTTGCTTTAAATATTATCATGAAGAAAAGAGAGAGAATGGATCTAATATTGCTTCTGGTTTACCCGATAATTGGCGCCTTTGTTTCACACGTTCTAAATGTAAATGCCTTTGGGTCTATCATAGTATTTTTTGGATTGGCATCATTGTATCTGACTATAAGAGCATTTCAATATTCAAAAAAGGCATTATTATCCTCTGTAATCATAAGTATTCCCTTAATAGTAATAATTGATTATATTGCACAGACAACAAAACAATGGGTAATACCAAATTCTATACTTCCA
The DNA here is from genome assembly GCA_018813725.1 of Nanobdellota archaeon. GTDB lineage: Archaea > Nanobdellota > Nanobdellia > Woesearchaeales > JAHJBD01 > JAHJBD01. The sequence goes on from JAHJBD010000003.1 coordinate 3,291, forward strand.
TTTAGATTATTTGGAATTGTAACGATTGAAGTTATTGTATGGGTAATCTTAGACCTATATTTGGTAATAATGTTTTATGAGTATTTTTTGGATAAACGGGTCACAAAAAAACTTTGGCACCTACATATGAAATATTTTGTGATCATTACCTGGTCCTTGTTTGCTTTATTTGTCACCCTTTACTTATATCTGCCCACTTTTCTAGACATTCCTTTTTTCTATATCTGTTTTGGAATAGTCCTGCTGCTGATCCCATCAATAATCCAGATGGTGAAGCATACAAAAACGAATGTAAAATTTTTCAAGACAGCTGCATACTTTTTCTACTTAAAGGTCCTATATGAAGTTACGGCATTACAGCTTGGTTGGTGGGATTTTCCAGGAACAGATTATATAGGATGGGTGTCAATACTCAACATCAAATTTCCGATAGAAGAGCTGATTTTTTGGTTATTTATATTTACAATAGCAATCCTAACATATTATAGATACTTTGAAGATGACGGAATTTAGAAACATAAAATTAATCAAAAAAATGTTGTTACACAGGTATATTATAAGAGATAAATACAAACACTGCAGCAACTACTGCTAAGATGCCCCATACTGCCTTGTTCCATTCAAATATCTTTCTGCCGTCAAACATCGCAACCGGCAGCATGTTGAATCCTGCTAATAGAGAGTTGATGAAAAAGCCATAGTATGTTATGATGTTGTGGCCGAATATTACTGCGACAGCAAGAAAACCTAATGCAACTGCAAGGTTAGATGTAGGACCAGCCATCGATATCTTACCGTTCCTGCTTTTTCCAACTGGGCCAGAGATCATCACTGCGCCTGGCGCTGCAATCAGTATCCTTAAGAATAGTGCCATGAATATTCCTATTATCAGAAAGTTATCAAATGCCCTGAATTCAGCCTGGCAACCATATCTTTGAGCGATAATCTTATGTGAAAGCTCGTGGACAATAAAACCTATCCCTACTGTTATTGCTGCAACTATGAAGGACATAAGCAATGCAACTATATCCCAGCCGCGAGAAGATAATGAAAACCCGCTCAAAAGTATCCCAAAAGCAAGTGAGATACAAACCCATGCTTTTGTCAGGTCCCTTAGCTCAGTCTGGCTAGTTGTGTACGGGCCAATCCTGTATCCTTTGGACAAATTCTTCATTGTGATCTGCGTATCTTTGAGACTAATCTTTCAAGAGAATCAATCTTTCGCATCAGTTCTAGCTTTTCCTTGTCTCCCTGTGCAAGCTGCTGTGCGAAATTCTTCAGCTCAAAGTCTTCTTTCTTGATATTCTTGCTGATATCTGTGAATTTAGTTATTTCAGAAGAAAGCGTGTTAACTGTCGATATTGCTGATGATAATTTATCTTTAAGCTTGTTATATTCATTAAGGTCATTTTGCAGCTTTTCTGAGCTTAAGCATAGATGATTTCCTAGCTCTGTCTCAAACTTTTCAAGAAGTTTCTTCTGCATCTGGGTCTTAAGGAGCTTAAAATCATATACTTCTTTCTTCAGCTCTTCTTTTGACTCGCTCATAGAAGCAAGGTTCTCTTTAAAGTCTTTGATATACTGTTGGTTGTTTGACCTTATCTCTTCAATAGTTGCGTGCATCGCAACAACCTTCTTGTTGAGGTCCTCAACACTGCTAGAATGTTCCTTGACCTGGGTTGTAATCTGGTCTATATGTTCTTTTACTGCGATTAGGTCTTTAATTTTCTGTATCATAGAAATCAGTACCTTATGTCTACAAAAAGCCTGTGCTTTTCATCCCCTAGGATCTCTTTCAAGATCCTTTTAATCACTGCTTTCTCTGGGTCAGGCAATAATTTTACACGTTTCTTAAGATCGTCAAAGCTTTCGAAAGGCTTATCCTTTCTCTCTTCAAGTATCTCCCACATATGCTTTTTTCCAAGGCCTGGCAAGAGCTCTAGCTGGTGCATCCTTGTGCTCAAAGGCTGAGCTTTGTTGAAAAATTCGATAAATCTAGCTGAATCTTTCTGGATCAGTTCCTTTATCACAAATTCAAGCTCTTTACTAGCAGTCTGTGTAAGTCGTGCGATAGGCAGCCTTCCGATTATGTGATGTATCTGGTCGCGCTTACCTTCACCGATATAAACTTCCTGATAAGGCTGAAGATGAACCTCTTTCTTTGGCACAAGCTCTAGCAAGATAAAGTGTTTCTTTCCTATAGCCTGAGCTATTGGAGTCTTAACCGGCTTGTTCTCAAATGGATATCCATTTGGTAAAAAGTCGAGTACAATTGCGATATCTTCTTTCTCTGTCATAGTTCTTTTGCTGCCATCCATAATGTGACTGCTTTGCTCCATGCTTTTGTCTTTTTTGGGTTTTGTGATAAAGCCATATGGGCTTCTTCCTTTTTAAGGTTATCTGCCCTTTCTTTGATAATATCTTTTACTGTCTCATTGATCTTGATGCCATCGTCAAACCATACTTCTAATGCACTCATCAATGAAAATGTTGATGCTTGCCATGTCTGCCACACGTCAAATATATGGCTGTGCACCAATTCTGGCGGCGGAAGTTTTGCTTCAAGAGACATAAGCAATGCTGACTGCCTCTTTAAGTGGTTTTTCCGGTTAAATCTTCTGGTCTTTGGAGCCTGAAGCTTGATGTTTCTTAAGCCGCGCTTTATCTGTTTTTCAACAAATTTAAGCCGCCTTTTTTCAAGCACTCCAAGCCGATATGGCCACCTTGTATGTTTTAGGATATTAATGTAAAAATTAATATCTCTTATCTTTTTGACAATCTCTCTTGTGATGATGAGATTATCTTTGAGCTCTTTGAGCTCTGGATTTTGGTAAGTGTAAATAAGCTGTCTTCGCAGTTGTTTGAGCAGTTTTTCCCGCTTGTCAGTTAGTGATATGTTGATATCGTGAATTGACGGCTCTATTGGCCTACTAACTTTTGTTTTCAGTTCGTCCAGTATACTACTATAACTATCCACCCTCTTTTTTTCCAAGTACATGCTCTAGAAATATATAAGAGTTAGTTATTTATAAATATTACTCTTTTATGGCCTGGATGATCTTTTTAAGGTTGTCGTTAGTTATTGTCATAGGATAATTTGAAAGTATCCCTTTAAGGTCTTTTTCATTGATAGGCCTTATATCAACAATCTTTACAATATGCTCTTCCTTAAGCCTTGGAATATCAAGGTTTGTCAGCTTATCTTGTAATTCCTTAGAATTCTTGTCAGCAAATTGGTTTAAGTATTCTTCTGTCTTGCCTGACCTAAAGGATAGTTCTTTATCCCTTTTCTTGATATTCTCAAGCTCTTTTCTGACATAAGCCATGGTTACTGGCTTTTCTGATATGATCTTCATTTTATCTTCCTTAAATGTACAGGGTGCACTATTAAAGTCTTTGCTTTTTTAAAGTCTTTAATCTCAACTTCATAACAGCTTCCTGCCTTGCATTTGATGATACCTGATTTGCCGACAAATCGAGGGTAATACATGCCCTTCTGGATTGCTGGCTCAACTGTTAGAAATACTCTTTCGCCTGGTTCATATTCCTGGAAATAGGCTCTTAGGCTGATCTTACCTTTCTCACTAGCCTTTTTGCTGAACTTTCCCCTGGTTTTCCTTCTTGATCCGCCTATCCTTTGCATTTTATAATGTGGATTTAATCAGTATTTAAAAAGGTGTCGTTTTTGAGGGAAATGTTAATAAATTCTTTTATGATCAGGAGGTTTATGACTGTAAAATCTATGATGATGGCAGCAGCATTGATGTATGCTGTGGAAGTTGGCGATGGAAAATGCTATGCAAGTCTGCCTGATTATGACAGCTGGAAGCTCGTTCGGACAGCAATAATTGACACTAATGAGAATAAAAGACCAGATGTAGGGGAGCTTGTGCATAGATATTTTTATGATGAGGCTACAGGCAGCACAGCTGTAGAGCAGAGGGTTATTGTCCGAAGCAATGGTGGCAACAGATATCAGGCAAATCTTGTGCAGGTATATGTACAGCATAAAGATAAAAAATGGGAACTTTATAGGGTTAAGCCTTAGCCAAAGAATTATATATGGGTTAATTGATTGATTGTTCTGAGGTGAATTATGATGAAAAAAGATTTAGTTGAAAAGATAGCAGCATTGATAACTGCGGCCTTTGGCCTAGTTGCTGCATTAGCATGGAACGATGCAATAAAAGCATTATTTGTAGGGCCTTGCGGAACTGAAGGTGCAGGAGCATTATGTGCACTTTCCAGCGGCGGACCTTGGGTATATGCTATCGTAGTGACTATCTTAGCAGTAATAGCTACCATCTGGATCGGGAAGGTTGCTGAGAAAGCAAAATAAATTCTTTATTTTTTCTTATCTTTTTCTATATGTTCCCAGAATATCAATGAACCTATATAGATAATCACAAAGATAATCGCTTCTATGGATCTCCTTAAGTAGAACCCATGAAATATCATAGATGGCAGATCAGTCATCAGAAAGCATGCTACTCCTGCAAATATCCATGAGTACACTTTTTCATTCCTTGTACCAAAAAAGTTCATGATGTAAAAGAACGGTATAAAACCCATAAGCAAGATCATCATGATGCGGTGGTTGACAATGATAAAATCCTGTACTGCAATCGCTTGAAACAAAGCAAATATAGGTGATATGCTATAACCACCAGCTTGAGTGCCTGGGTAAAAAAGATACCATAATGCAGGCAATGCAGCAACAAGCCAGCCCCATTTTATCTTCCTTATCAGCAGGATTACTGCTATTATTGATATACCTAATGCCACAGCCACTGTTTTGACAATATACCAGAGATTAAAAAGAAAGCCGTATGATGCTTGGTTTGCAATAACATAATATGTAAAGATAAGGATGTTCATCGCTACGAAGCATGCAAACACTTTTTCTGACAGTTTCATAACTGGATTTTTGGGATTGAAGTTTATAAATTTTCCTGTTTTAATAGAAAAGAATTTATAGAGTGTTTGTGTGCTCTTGTTCTGATGAATCCTATAATCAAATGGACTGGGGGTAAAAGGCAGGAGTTTAAAGAGATAGAGGATATGATCCCTGCTTTTGACAGGTATGTTGAGCCGTTTTTTGGAGGCGGAGCTGTTTTTTTCTCACTTGAACCAAAAAAAGCTATGATCAATGATAAGAGCAAAGACTTGATAGATTTTTATAGGCTAGTCAAAGAGGGCAATCAAGAGTTTAAAGAAGAGCTCTTTAAGATGGTGGATGAATGGGAAAGGTTAAAGCAGTCTTTTGAGGATAATAAGGATAAGGTTGATGAGAGGATTGAGTTAGGGCTAAAGCCTGAATTATCAAGACAGATAATTTCAAATATCAAATCTAAACTTGCAAGGATAAAAAAGATCGAGGAGAAAGAAAATAAGGTTTTCAATCAGGCTGAGATGTATGAGCATATCGAGACAGCTTTTCGTTCTGGATATTATATGTATCGCAGGGGCCTTATGAACCTGGATGGTTTTTCTTCGATCTCTAAGAAGATGGCCAACTATTATTTTGTCAGAGAGTTTTGTTACGGCAGCATGTTTAGGTTTAATTCTGACGGAAAGTTTAACATCCCTTACGGAGGGATAGCTTACAATAAGAAAGATTTCAGGAAAAAGGTTGAGCAGGTTTTCAAGGCAAAAGAGCTGTTTTGCGATACTGTGATAGATAATGTGGATTTTGAAGAATTTTTCTTAAAACATAACCTTACTGA
>JAHJBD010000050.1 GCA_018813725.1 Nanobdellota archaeon
CAAAAAGGTAATATTTAAATATTAGTAGCCTATTCCTGTATTTGAAAGGAAAATGACAACTAATTTTAGCAAGATTGAGGAATTCAAGCAGAATTGCGGTTTAGATACAAAGCTTGGTCTTGATCATAGGGATAATGTCATTATCTCAATACTTCAAAAGGATCCTTCAATATCACAAGAAGAGATCGCTAAGAAGATTAAGCTGTCTCAGCCTTCAGTCGGAGCAAGGATAAAAAAGCTCCAGCAAAAAGGTGTACTCAATCAGATCAATGGTGTAAATTTTAAGACAGTTGACCTGTCTTTAGGCAAGATTGACGTGAATACTACTGACACAAAAGCGATAATTGACGAATTTAAAGACTGTCCATTCTTCATAAACGCCATGGTGACTTCAGGAAGGCATAACCTTTGCCTATTATTTGCAGCAACTGACCTTAAACGTCTTGAGGGTATAGTAAATCATCATCTTAGGTCAAACCCAAAAGTTAAAGAGATCGAGCTTAATATTGTGATATCAACATGCAAAGATTTTGTCATGCCTCTAAATATCGACTATGAAAACCCAAGACAGCTAGCATGCAAACAGGATTGCAGATTTACTTGTGGATGATCTTTTGCTAAATCTATTTATTTCTCGCCGCATTCGCAGCACTCAGAGCAGCATCCGCACCCAGCACATAACCCATCTTCGCCAGGATCCTTGCCGCATATCTTGCATTTTTGTTTGTCAACATCTTTCTCTTCTTTAATATCATCGATATCTTCCATAAAATATCACCTCAAATATCTGCTTCGTTTGAATATCCTCTTTTCTCCCAGTATCCTAGATAATCAGGATCATCACTAAGCTCAATTTCTGTCACCCACTTGATCCACTTGTACCCTTCCTTGTCTTCTGCCACAAGCTCAAAAGGATATCCTCTCTCTCGCGGCATCGTAACATTGTTCATCTTATAAGCCAAAATGATATTATTATCAATTATATAATCCAGAGGCAAAGCAGTTGTATAGCCATCATATGCATGGAATATTATCGTGTTAGCTTTGCCCTTTACTCCAGCCTTATTAATTAGGTCCTTGACAAGCACACCTTCCCACAGTATGGTAGCAGACCAGCCTTCAACACAGTATAATGTCACAACCTTGGAATATGACTGATGCGCTAAAACATCTTCATATGATAACTGCAATGGATCACCAACAAGCCCGTCTACAATAAGGCTGTATTCATTGATATCAACATGCTGAGGTCCTTTTATAGAATTCTCTCTGAATGCATCAAACGTGTCTAATCTTTTGCCTTCATATTCTTTGACCTGGACAGCGCCAAGTTCTATAGTGTTAGTGTTGTTATCAACACATCCTGAGCTTAACATCAACAGCAAAACTAATCCAAATATCCATCTCATTTTCTCACCACAAACAAGCTGCACCAGCACCCCTTTTGCCTGCCTTTAGGCTCCAGCCATGTTGTATGCGTCTTGAAATTGCATGGGCATAACAGTTCAAGGTCTTTGACAAAATCACCTGTTGTAAGCCTGCATGGACAATATTTTAACCCTTTTTTCTGCTCATTGATAAGAACCCCATCTGCAATGGTCTCGACGATTTTTTTGTCAGGATTTAGCATGAAATCATTCTTTTCTGCAAATCTCTCCCATGCCTTGATGAGCTGCTTTTTATCCAAGCTTCATCACTTTCTTTGCTTCTTGTTCATCAATCTCTGCATAGGCATTTTTTGTCATGCAAGTAGGGCAGAATTCTGGCCCTGCATTTCCATAATGTATGTCATTGCAAACATTGCATCTCCAATACTTTTTTCCCATATTATCACCTTAGAATGGCCATCCAAACAAGTAGAAAGCCAGTATCGTATGTATGATCACTGATATGAAGAAACCTATCCAGTAATAGCAGTGCCAGTCATAAATCTTTTTAAACCGTGATTTTTGCAGCCATTTGGTCCCAAATTGAAACCCAGCTATGCACCTGCAGGTTATTGCCACAAGCACAAGGAATATTAGGTTGGTTATGCCTGCGATGAACAATACTTGGACAGCTGATACCATACAGATTTACTTATCATCCATAATATTTAAGCCTTGTCCTTTTTAAAATAAAAAATAAAAAGTGAGATCATATCACCGATCTCATACCCTCTTCTTTTTAAAAGAGGTTTAAATATTTTTCCGGCTTTGTTGAAAATGTAGGTTAGCATCAATATGCGAAAGCCTATTTACTGCTACGTAACAGCTGACAGAGGGAGGGCTCCTCCGGAGATGTCAGCTTATTATGATAAGCATCCAGGCTGTAGCCGATGCTAACCCGAGCGAATAGCGAGACTTTCTA
>JAHJBD010000051.1 GCA_018813725.1 Nanobdellota archaeon
ATCTTATAGACTGTCCTTGCATAATCAGTGACCTTTCTCCAATAATCAGTCTCCCACTCGATCGCTTTGCCACCCGGCAGATCCTGCTCAAAATTTTTGCTTGCCCTTTTCTGAAGGCTGTTATCATTGGCAAACCTAGCTATCAGAGCAAAAAACTCTTTCGAGTCAAATAAGCCTGAATATTCAAGCTTCAGATGATCAACAACTATCCTTACAAATGCCATCTTAGTACCTCTTATGCACACCTGCAAAGTGTGCATGTTCATATTCATCAGCTTCCATCTTCAGCTTTCTTTCTATAAGCGCTTTCAATTCATACATCTCATACCTGTTTTTTGGACCCCAACCCTCTGTAAAATTTTTCCTTATAACATATTTATTATAAAAATCCTTTAGATGAGAGTAGAACTGTTTTTCACTGAACCTACCCTCATAATCAGAGACAATTCCCACCTTCAGCTCAATCCATATCCTGCCTTTTGTATAAGTCTTCTTATCTCCAGATGGAAGCACAACATCAACATCTGCAGCATCATATAGATGCATATAGATCCCATACTTGGTCTGAACATAATCATTTTCCTTGCGTATGGCCTCCCAAGTATACTGCCTTTCAATACCAAAAGGACTTGGATGCTTATGCTTATAGATTTTCTCATAGAACTTAAATTTCTTTCTCATGAACCAATCGACCATTGATTCATAAAGGTCCTGCATATCCCATACTCCTTTGTACCTAACATTAGCTATAGGTTCATTTAAATCAGACCATGGAATCGTCTTTACCATACTAGCATCTTTGCAAAATGTCTTTATAAACCTTTTGGTGGTAGAAAACTTTATATACAATATGAATTTCTTTTTTTCCATGGGAAAGACAATCGTTGTTGTTGGCGGCCAATGGGGAGATGAGGGTAAAGGTAAAGTTGTTGACTTCTTAGCAGAAAAAGCTGATGTTATCGCAAGGGCTACTGGCGGCAACAATGCTGGACATACTGTTGTTGTTGGTGACAAGACTTACAAGTTTCATCTTCTTCCATCAGGAGTAATACATCCGACCAAGTTAAGCATTTGCGGGAATGGCATGGTGATAGACCCAAAAGTGATAATCAAAGAGATAACCACATTAGAACAAGATAATATTGCAGTTTCAGACAAGACATTAAATATCAGTTCTACTGCGCACGTTATCACACAAGAGCAGATCGATGAGGATCTAGCCACTGGGAAAAAGGTCGGAACAACTGGCCGTGGGATTGGTCCTTGTTATATGGCAAAATTCAATAGAGATGGACTAAGGATGTCTGAATTTGTACAACAAGAGAGCCAGGAAGCAAGAAAACTCAAACCTTTTGTCAAAGACAGTTACCTTGTGATAAACAAGGCAATCGAGCAAGGTAAGAATATCCTTGTTGAAGGTGCCCAAGGCACGATGCTTGACATTGACCATGGAACCTACCCTTTTGTCACTTCTTCAAATCCCACTGCAGGCGGCGCATGCACTGGCCTTGGTATCGGCCCGACTAAGATTAGCAAGGTGATTGCGATCGTAAAAGCCTACACAACCAGGGTAGGCAGAGGACCTTTCCCGACAGAGCTTGGAACAGATGAACAGACAACAGCAGAAGGCACTTGGGACAATATCAAGCAAAACTTTGAAACTGAACTAAAAGACGCGCTTAAAAAAGCAAATGACGGTGACCAGTATTATCAAGGTAAAGCGATGAGACTTATCGGAAGAGAATATGGCACAACTACAGGCAGAGCAAGAAGAACAGGCTGGTATGATGCTATCGTTACAAGATATGCAGTAAGGGTCAATGGATTGACATCGATTGCAATCACAAAGCTTGACGTGCTCACAGGCTTAAAGACGATCAAGGTATGTACAGGCTATGAGATCGATGGAAAAATTGTCCAAGATCTGCCTATGCATGACCTAGAGAAGGCTAAGCCAGTTTACGAAGATATGCCAGGATGGGAAGAAGATCTTACTGACGTAACCTCATTTGAACAATTGCCGGATAATGCAAAGGACTATGTCAAAAGGATCGAAGAGCTTGCAACTGTTCCTATATCAATACTATCTATCGGTCCAAAAAGAAGCCAGACAATAATATTAGATGGCAAAGAATTATTTTAACCGATATTACTCTTCTCAACAACTAATTTTCCTTTCTCAATCTTTAATATCAGCTCATCCTTCTCATTAAATTTAGTAACATCTGTAACGATCTTTGGCAGAAGTATCCTGTTAGCCCTGAAATCCAGGTTGGTGATGATCTGCTGTGCAACCTCTGTCTTTATGCCAAGCTCTTCAAGGATCTTGCTTGTCTCAACGCTTTTTCCTGTCTCTGTCTGTGCACTAGACTGCTCATACAAAAATCTAGCGATCTTATCAGCAACATCAATACCTGTCGCTGCAGTTATGCCCTGCAAGCCAGGACTAAGGTTAGCTTCGATCACGACCGGACCCTTAGCGCTTTCCAGTATATCAACAGCGATCACATCTGTCTGCATCGCCTTTGCAGTGTCAATCGCGATCTTTTTAGTATGATTATCAAGTATTATTGATTCTCCCATGCCACCTGCATGGATATTCGACCTTTTTTCTCCAACAACTGCCTTTCTTTTCATCGCAGCTGCAATCTTATCACCTACAACTATGACTCTTATGTCAACGCCGCCAGTCTCAACATACTCCTGGATTATGAAAGGCTGCCTTAATGTGTTCAAGGTATCAAGTATTGAAGAAGCAGCTGCAAAGCTTTCTGCAAACATGACACCTTTACCTCCTGTGCCTGAAGGAAGCTTCATGATAATAGGATAATTGACTTTCTCAAGTATGCTCTTTGCAGACTCTGGGCTTGACGCAAGATAAGTTGTTGGCATAGGTATCTTGCTCTCATTTAGGACCAGGTGTGTCAATAACTTGTCATGACCTATAG
>JAHJBD010000052.1 GCA_018813725.1 Nanobdellota archaeon
CCATGAGTAAGTGCGTTTGTGACAACTGGCGTACTGATCGCTTTGCCTTTTAAGCCAGGATTTTTCTGGGAAAGCATCTCTTTCCAGATATCTCTCAGGTTCTTGTTTCCAAAGCTTGGTGCATAAGGAAATATTTCTTTTGGGTCAAGGTCAATCCTCTTTGCTATGGATTGAAGCCTCATAGGGCTGCCATCTTCTTCTAATGCGATACCTATAGTAGCATTGATCTTCTTGCCTTTAGCGTCTGCTGACTGCGCAAGTATGCCTTTTGCTGGATAGAATATCTCTTTGCCTTTTTCAGACAATAACTCAAATACTACTGAGCTTTCTTTCTTTATCGTGTTGTTCAGTTCTTCTGCTTGTGGATTCATCTCATTGCACCCCTTATTTTTGGTAGAAGGGAGGTTATTTTAATACCTTTTGTTGTGTCTGTAACTAATAGGTTATGTTTCAATGCTTTTGCCTCTTCATAGCAAGTATCAAAAGCTTCTGCTTCAAGATTGTCTTTTATCTTAAGCTTTGAGTATTTTCTTTTCTTAAGCCTATTACTGATGACTTTTAAGCTTGCTTTAGCTACAATGCACAAATCTACTTTAGAACTAGGAAGGTAATGGCTAAGATGCGAATCAATTATTATCCCTTCTGGGTAATGCTCTTTCTTAACTTTGGTGATTTCTTTGAGAAGTTCCTTTGAAAGCAGTTTTTCATCCACAACAGCACATTTTCTTTTTTGGTCATAACTTTCTGCAAGTTTTTTCTGTTTGATGAATTCTTTTACATCAAGTACTGGAAAGGTTAGTGCTTTTGAAAGCTTTAGAGCTAGAGTTGTCTTTCCTGTTCCAGGGGTTCCGGTTATGCATATAATTTTCATAAAAAAATAAAAAAAGAAAGAGTTATTTAAAGGTTTAGTTCCAGAAGATGATCTTATCAAAGATAATCTGGAATATGTTCCTTTGTGCTTGCCTTGCTGGTTCTGCAACTACGCTTCCTGTTATGTCAGATGTATCTATCCAGTTTTCTGTCTCTACAGGATCTTTAGCAGCTGGTTCGTCATAATCTACGCCCATCTCTACTGCTTCTGCTTTCATTGTGGATTTTGCAAACATACCAAGAGTATTGGTCAGGATGCTATTTGACTTTTTGTCATAGTCTGCAGATTTCCTTGCCTCAGCTGCATAGACTTTTATCTCTTGCTCTGAAAAGCCTTCCTGCTGATAATATTCTTCAACATCCTGCCTGATATAACTAAGCTGGTTGTAGTCACCGCCTGTCTTTCTTGCGATCTCTTTAAAGACACGAACACCTACATCATCAATGCCTGAGCCTGAGACTGTGTAGATCGTTATTCCCCTATCGATGGCTTCTGAAACCATATCCCTGTAATCAAAACCTTCTGGTGGACCTTGCACATAGTTCTGGTCAGCGCTTCCTTCACCATGAGGAGAAGCGTCCCCTATCAGGAAGATAAGTTTCTTGGTGTTTGGCCTTGATATTACATCTTGGTTCTGGGTCATTGTGTAATAATTCCAGCTCATGTCATTTATAGCTACATGAAGGCCGTATTCAACTGCTTCTGGGAGGTCTCCTCCGCCTCTTGCTTCAATGTTCCATATGAAGTTCAGTGCACTGTCAATGTCTTCTGTAAGATCAAATTTTTGGTAGAGATATTCTCTTTCTTCTTTTTCATAATCCCTGTATGCAACAACTCCAACCCTAAGCAGCGGGCTTGGCTGTCCGTCTCTAACTTCTTTTACGATCTTTGTAAGGTGTGTCTTTATTGTCCTTATCTCATCATTCATAGAGCCTGTGCTGTCTATGACAAATACTACATCAATCTCTGGTCTTGTAATACACTTTGTTTGGTACTGAGAACATATGCTATCTGTTTCCTGTGCGTTTATAGCTGGCAATGCTGCGCAAACGATCAACATTGCAAGCAAAATTGGTCCAAATTTCATATTTTTCCTCCGCGCTTTATCGCGCATAGGATAGATATGTATAAAGATATAAATAACGAAAAGTAGGTTTTAAGATGGATTGAAGCTTAGACGAGAAATTAGTCGTTTTCAAGGTCAGATTATGGAGAATCCACCATAGGTTCGGACCTTGCTTTTGACACGCATTCCTGAAATTCTGTTGTTTCCTGCCATGAGCATTTGTTCTCTACACAGCCGCAGCTGATGTCTTTGTAGCATGCGTATTCTGGCTCCCAGTTACAGATGGTAGCAATCTCAGGAGCATCAACAGGGTAGCATAATGTGCCTGAGCAGCCTTCCCTTTTGCAGTCACTGTCTTGTGTGCATTCTAGGTCTTTATTAGTATCTTCATCAGTATCATTTTTGATATCTGCAACTGGTGTACATGCTGAGAATAGCATAATCAAGATTATAATAAGATATAACTGTTTCATATTGATAAAATAAGATTAGGTGTATTTATTTGTTTCTGTTCCTTAGCCAGTCAACTACAAGGATTACTGCTAAAGTGAATATGCATCCGAACAAGAACCAGAGAGCAAGGTTTGGTTCTCCTTCTAAAACTCCACTAGCTGTTCCTGCCACTGTATTTGCTGAGCTCTCTACAGCAACTTTTGCACCTTCTTTTGCTGCTGCTGTAACTACAGTATCTGTTGCAGCCCTTGCTGCTTCAGGTGCTGCTGTAGTCATGACTGTATCAGCTGCTGCTCTTGCTGATTCCTCAGCGACCATAGGCGCTGCTTCTGAAATTTGCTTAGAAAATGTTGAAGTGCCCATAAATGAGAACCTGTTAAACCATTCTATGGCTAAAGCTCCAACTGCTGCTATGAGGGCTACTGGCAAGATGTTCTTGAGTTTCTCTTTTATGCCGTAAGTGCTTTTGGGAGCGATGATTATGTATTTGTTCGCTAACCTATAATGCAGAACCTCTTTTCCTTTTTCAGAATAATGAAACTGGTCAGCTTCTACAAGCTTTCCTTTTACCAGTGCCTGAAGATTGTAGTGTATTGTAGATATCGGCACCCCAAGTTTTTCTGCAAGCTCTGATTCAGTCGCTTCTTTTTCTGCTAGGTAGTCTAAAACCTTTCTAGCTGTATCATTTGCAATAACCTGGGCTAGTTTCTTAGATTCAGATTCTTTTAAACTTACTAAAATGAATTTTTCTTTTGACATTGTATAGTGTAAGATATATGCCTTATAAATAGCTTTTGATGGTTTTAATCTCGGTTGAAGCTATAAGTAACCCAATTTTCTTAATGTTGCTGGATCATTCTTCTCAAGCCACCTAATTTGTGAGACAGACGGCGCTACACCCCTTATTGCATCTGAAACTAGATCATTGGATCTTGCTTCTACTCTGCCTTTTTTAGGAACCATATGCTGGTAAAGCGGTTCTGTAATGTCATATACTGTCTGAGTATACCTAGCATAATCTGCCATAAAACCATCAACTGATTCGTAAAGCAGGTTTCTTTTTGCAAACTTGTCAAGCTCATAACCTTTTGGAAGCATCTTATTATTCCTTCCAAATGATAAATCTAATGCGATCCTTATATTCATAAGGAAATGATAACTTTCTGCCAATGCAGCCCTATCAGAGTCTTTAAGATGAGGTAACCTTCTGATCAACTCAAGAGTATCATTAATATTGTCCTGTTCTACAAACTTGTGCATAGCCACTGTTCTCCAGATAGCATTTAAGCCGCCTCTTGAGTATTTAACATTTGGAGTGCTTTCACCATATACTCCTAATTTTCTGCTCGTATACTGCTCAGTCGCTAACCTGTCTTTATGTTCACCTTGAAGCCCCCTTATGGTTGACATCAATTTCCCAGCTAATGTCTTGCTGCCAGCACCATAGGTCATAAAGCTAAACATGCTCAATAATGGAACTGATTCTTCTGACCCTAGATAATCTGCATAATCATCTATGGTTCCTGCCCTAAATCTGTTACGTGAAACAAGAGGATCGTATTGATGGCCAGCAATTGTTGCTGCAGCCTCCAGCAAAACTTCAAGGCGATCAAAGAAAAATGCAGTTTTTACGCCTTCTGAGGTTTTGTCTTTTTTGCCATAAACCAAAGCTGCGTCAATATCAAAAAATGGAAATTCTTTCCTGCCGTTTGAGCCTCCAACTACTATCGCACTGCTAGTGTCTGGTGTACCATAGATATCTGATAAGATTGAAAAACATTGCTTGTATAGCGCAGTTAGAACTGCTGCACTATTTTCAGTCTCAGTACGATTAATTCTTCTTAACGCAGCTTCATTTGGTTCTCTGTGGGAAAGGCCGCTTAAGCGACCTTGCCTTAGATCTCCAACATACATGTGCCCTACTGAGATAAGATTTGTTCTTGAATAATTTGCAATGAAATTAAGATCATCATATTTTGGGAGCAGATCTCTTATCCGATGCATCAACTCTGACCGCTCATCACTAGTATGAGGTCTTGCATGTTCATCCAAAAGCGCCTTAAGCTTATAATCCAGAGCATTTTTGTTGAACCTGTACCTTTCAGAACGGCAGATGAAATCTGTAGTCTGGCTTATCTCTCTTCCTTGTTCATGCTCTTCTTTTATGTGCCTACCAAGCAGGGTATTGACATATTCTGGCGTAAGAGCAAGGGAAGTCACAAACACTTGAAGAAGATATTTTAGATCACGAGAAAGAAAATTTCTGGCAGTACTTAGCAAATCACGGCTATCTGCCTCTGAAACGTTAAATGACCAAGGGATCACATCGGGTTTTCTGGCTATCCCCCTTACTAATTGATCAACTGACTCAACAGCTTGTGGGATTTGATCTTCTGCTTGATATCTGTGCCTATCGCTCAATGCAAATGATCTTGCCAACAAAGAAATATTTGCAAATGCACTATAAGCCAGATTATCTCTATCTGATTGGGTTGGCATTTGGCCTTTGAGATATAGCTCAGCCAAGTGCTTGTCAGTAGCTGCTGCAAGTGCACCAACTAAGGAACCTAAATTACCTTGCTCCACCTTCTGCCTAAGAATGATCCTTATATCTCTATCGATAGGTCCTGAATCATCAAAACCATAACTCTTGAAGATTTGAACTGCTTGTTCTTTAGTAGCTGACATCTTAATTATCTAATGGTGTTACGCCATAAGACTCCAATAAACCTTTGTATTCTGCGCATTGGTCAAGGTCTGTTTGCTGTGGTTGATATCCGGTCCTTGCTTTAAATTCGGTCCTTATGCCTGATAATTCCCTCACAAAAGAAAGAGCAGCGTCACTATCTGGAAAATATCCATGGATCGGAAAACCATGATAAGATGCTTTGAAACCTTTGCCTACTTCAAGGCCAACCAGCACATCTATCCCATCAACCTGTCCAACTGTACCAAAAAAGTCATCCATGAAATAGCTGAAATTTGTCAAGTATTTAAATCTTTTGTTAATTTAACTACTTTTAAGTGACTATGGGATAGATGGTTTAATTTTTATCAATTGGAAAACTTTTAATATGTTGCAGATTTGCTAGTAATCATGGGCACTATCTCAATAAGCACTTCTGAGAGCATCCAGATAGTAGATATCTCTTCTAAGGTCCAGTCGATAGTTTCAAGATCAGGCATGAAAGAGGGTCTTTGCGTTATCCAGTCGACACATACAACCGCAGGGATCACAGTCAATGAAAACGCAGATCCTGATGTGAAAAAGGATATGCTTAAAGGCCTTAGCGTATTTGACAGTGATGATTATGATCATTCAGAGGGCAATTCAGCAGCGCATATCAAGGCGTCATTGGTCGGACCCTCTGTTTCAATTATTGTAGAAAAAGGGGAATTGCAGCTTGGAACATGGCAGGGCATAATGTTCTGTGAGTTTGATGGGCCAAGGGATAGAAAAATTATTGTTAAGGTGATCGGAAATGGGAATATGTGACATGTGCGGAAAAGAGGATGAATTATACAGGACTGAGATAGAAGGATCTGTTATCAGAGTATGCAAAAATTGCGCAAGGTATGGCAAAGTGCTCTCTGAAGTGAAAAAGATGAGCCCAGTAAAGCTTAAGAAGATACAGCATAAAGCTGAGCCAGAAGTTGTACCTTTGATTGTCTTTGATTATGCGCAAAAGATCAAGAAAAAAAGGCAGTCATTGCAGATGCAGCAGGAAGAATTTGCCAAGCAGATAAATGAGAAGGTCTCGCTCATACATAATATTGAAACAGGACATGCAAAGCCAAGCATTGCTCTTGCAAGAAAGATAGAAAGATTCCTTAAGATCACATTGATCGAAGAATATGAAGAACAGCAGACAAATAAAAAAGAGGAGAAATCAGACGTGATGACAATAGGCGACCTGATCAAATCCAAACTGAAATGAATGTCACTGTAATAATACCCACTTTAGATGAAGAAGAGAACATATCTAAATTAATGGGACAGATCAAATATCCTGTCCTTGTGGTTGATGATGGAAGCCTGGATAAGACGCAGGATATTGTCACCAGATCTAAAGCAGGATTACTGGATAGGTCAGGAAGTAAGACCCATGGGCTTACTGTTTCTGCAATGGAAGGCATATGCACTGTCAAGACAAAGTATTTTGTTGTAATGGATGCAGATTTTCAGCACCCTCCAGATAAGCTGGATGAGATATGTGAGCAGCTAAGATCTAATGATATTGTAATTGGTGTTAGGAGAGATGTAAAAGGGTGGCCTATAAGCAGAAAGATAATCTCAAAAGGGGCTGAGATACTTGCCAGGTTTCGATTATTGCATAAGTTTCCTAGAATCAAGGATCCGCTGTCAGGATTTTTTGGTGGAGATAGTGAATTCTGCAAAAAAATAATCGTTAGCCACGGGAAAAATTTTGAGAAAAAGGGATATAAGATCCTCTTTGAGCTCCTCAAATATTGTCCAAAGAATGCAAAGATAGGATATGTCTACTATAATTTTGGTCTGCGGGAAAAAGGAGAATCAAAGATCGGGATCAAGCACATCTTATTGTTCTTGAAGTCGATATTTAAATAGAAAAGCTTTTTATAGATTATTCCAGTCTCATCAGGGATGGCCAAAAAATCAAGAGTTCTGCCAACAAGAAAACAGATCTTTACTTTGGCGATAGTGCTTTCTTTATTCATGTATCTAGCTGGTGTTTTTTCAGGACTTTTTGCGAACAAGATAATGGAGAAAAAGGTTGAAGAGGATATTGGATTTCTCACAAGTTATACAGATATCGCTTCACTAGACCTTAAGAATATGCTTTTACAACAGCTCCTCATAGACCAGCTTCCAAACACATGCAGATCAACAGAGATTTATTTAGATAACCTTAGAAAGCAGCTTGAGCCTTATTGGGAGAAGCTTCCTGCGAGAATGGAAAGCTATGACAAGCAGGGGAAAGCGACTGAACAGTATTTATCAATAAAAAGAGAATATATCAGGCTATCACTTAGGATATGGCTGATCGCTAAGCAGAACAGCGAGAGATGTGATTCAAGCTTGACACCGATACTATATTTCTACAGCGGAGAATGCGATACTTGCGTAAGGCAAGGTGAGATATTTGATGAATTGAACCAGAATATGAAAGAGGTAAACCAAAGCGTAGTAGTATTTCCTATAGACTTGAATTTTGAGGATGATAATGTTTATTTCCTGAAAAAGTATTATAATGTTACTTCTGTGCCGACTTTAATAGTCGGAAATACTATCATGAGAGCAAATATCATCCCTGCCAAAAATATCGTCCAGGTTATTGAGAAGTATTATTAATCAGATAACTTTCTTGATTATGTATTCTGCTGTCTCAATGTCGCATTTCCTGCAGTCACAGCTTATCTGGTTGATGTATTTAAGATATGCAATAGGGTCGTCAAAGGCCTGCAGGTTTTCTTTTATTGATTCTAGCCTGTATTGATATGGCATCCCATAGTTACCATTGATGCATTCTTGCTCTGAAACAAAATTTGTGAAATGGAGGCTGAATACAAATTGGTGCAGGACAATAATGAACAGTATGAAATATCCAACATACTTGATATTTGGCCTTTTTATCAAAGAAGCTGCTGCTAATCCGATAATGATAAAAGATATGGGCAACAGTGACGTGAAATAATTTGTATCAATTGTCGGAACTTTGCTGATAGAGAGGTAAATAATGCCTAGCAGGAACCATAGAGAGAATATTCTAAATTTTGTTGTTGCTATATAAACCAAGGATAATAACAAGACAATCATAGCTAGTATATCAAGAGCATAAAGGTATTTTAAGCTTGAGATAAAGATAGGGAAGGTTGTGCCAAAATCACCTTCAAACCCGGCTGTTGAGACCATCTTAAAGGGTATGACAAAGGCATTCGGATGAAAATAATGCTCATCTGATTTTTCAAGAAGAATATTTACGTCAGAAAAATTATTCTTAAGCTCAAAGACTGCATAGGGAACTGTTGTAACAATAAATAATAAGCATCCAAAAGCAAGATATCTTTTATCTATCTTTCTTATATTAGGGATCATCAAAAACAGTGCAGGCAGAGCGATATAGCTAAGAGACAAGTGCAACTGAAGCAGGATACCAAGGCAGGCCAAAGCATATGCTATGTGGTGCTTTTTCTTCGTGAATATTGAATTATGCACAAACAGCAGAAATAAGAAGATAAATATGGCTGCAAGATTTACATCCCAGAGTTTTCTTGAGAAGACGACCTGCCATGGATTGATCGCAAAAAGCAAAGCTGCAATCACTGCAGCTTTTTCATTAAACAGTTTCTTAACAAACAAGAAACATACAAAGGTTGCCAGCACATTTGATAGCGCGATAAAAACTGTGGCTACTACTGGATCTTTTGAGAGTGAATAGGGTATTGCTATAAGATAGATAAATACAGGCGGATAATTAAGCCCTGTTGTGCCTCGAAGAGCTGTAAGTGGGATCTCGTGGTTTTCAACAAAACTCAAGGCCTTGAATGAGTTTAATGCTTCGTCTCCTTTAAATTCCATATAGTTTATGTTATGAAGCCTTAAGAACAATGAGATGATGAGAATCAGGATCAAGAGCTTGTTGATTTTCTGCATGAAGAGATATACTGGAACAGGATTTAAAAAGATTTATCTTTCAAAGATATAATGCCTGCAGCTGCCTTGTTCCTGATGATAGATTAGAGTCAGAGTAGTGTTTAGAGAGCTGATAAGCTGGCCTGTTTTTAGGATACATCCTGTGTCTGACTCAGGGCAAGGCATTATGTCACAAGTATTTATCAATACAGCATTAGCCTCATCCACCTTTCCTTGCAATTGTTCTATCTTTCCAGAATAATATAATGGGTAATAGATCAATTCCTGTGCTTTTTTTTCTGAGTAGACTATGAAACTTGGGTTAGATATCCAGATGCCTTCTGTAATCTCTGTCTTACCCATATAATCATAGAAAGAATCAAGATTGTCATCATACTGATCATACATTATTGTTGAAGCTGATTGTATAACAAAGACTATCAAGATGACTGAGAGAACAGCGAATTTTGCTCTCTTGAAAAGATTGGCAAAATTTGTGATGCCATCAGCTGTTAGCATGAACATGAATGGAAGGACTGCAATCAGCAGCCTCATCTCTTTGTGCTTTTCAGTAAGATAAAGTATGAAAGGGAAAAGGAAAAGAACTGATATGATAATATGATTGAATTTTTTCTTTATAGAGATAAACAAGAGGCCAATAATCGCAAACACTGTAAAATAATTCTGCTTCATCAGATTGACAAAATAGAAATTAAATGGCTGATGAAATATCCAGCCAGTATTTCTTGTCATGTATGCCTGGATAAGGAATGGTTCAAATGGGTTTTTGTAGAGAATGTAGTTTATTATCAAGAAGATTAAGACAGGCAAACCAAAACTGCTGGAAAGAATCAGCGTATCTTTGAAGCTTGCTTTCTTTTTGACAAGGTAATAAGCATAAACCAAGAATATTGGGATAATACAGAATAACTGGAAAAAACGGGTCATAAATGCGATACTAAGGAATAAGCCTGAGAGTAAGTGCTTTTTGTTAAAGAAATAATATATGCCGAGCATAAGAAAGAATGTTGAAGGTATCTCTGAAAACAGGATGTTGTTAAACCTTAGAAATGTTGAGAATACTGAAATGAAGAGACTTGATAAAAAAGCAACCTCTTTGTTAAAGATCTTTGCTGAGATAAGATATGTTAAAGAGATTATGCCGAGACTGAAAAGGGTAATCAGGATCTTGCCTACTAGTATGCTGTCCAGACCGATTCTCCAGAAAAATCCTAGTATTAATGGCCAGACTAATGGCCTATTGGGCTCCCATAATCCAACCTTGCCAAAAGACCAGATGTATTTACCCATCTCAATATAGACCGAGGAATCCCACCAAAGGTCGTGCGGTGTGATAAGAGACTTGATCCTGATCAAAAGTGATATTCCGATGACAATCCACAAAAGATTATATTTCTTATTCATTCTTTTTCCAGATATTATGCTGGTCCTTTCTAAAATATTCTGGCAATGAGATTATGTAGATGAACATTATCAACAGCCAATAAGGTGACATGAAAAATAATGCAATCAGGTGCAATAAGTCAAACTTTCTTGAATATTTCAATATTGCATAGATGTAGAGAGGATATGTCAAAAGTGTGCTCAGTATGCCTGCTGCACTTACCAATGTCAGGGGAGTTTGCCCTAGCATGATGCTTATAGTCCATTTGACAAACCCTACAACTGAGAGCCATTCGAAAAAGAATTTTAGTACAAGCCAGTTAAAGTATATGCCTTTGGCCACAAAGTACTGGAAATATCCAGTGGCAATCTGGTATACTGTAAAGCTGCCCATTATAACTGCCTGAGCATAGTTGAAAAGGAAAAGGGGAAGAGTATAGATGTCAATTATAGCTTTATTTAGCCTGAGATGCTTTTTGAATATGTCAATTATCCCCCTGGCAAGACGGGTCCTTTGCCTGAGAAATCCTTTTGCATCATATGGCATGTTTGTCTCTGCTATTGCCTTTGAGGAAAATCCAATCTTGTAGCCTTTTCTGATAAGCCTGATAGTAACATCAATATCTTCTGAAAAGCCTTTTGTGCTAAAACCCCCTACTTCAAGCAGCTCTTTTTTTCTGTAAACACTCAGTGGACCAGGAGTCACTATGTTAGCATTAAGTTTTGAGAATATCCTCCTTATCAAGGAGTTGTATAACTGTTCAAGGTCAAGCCAGATACAGATAAAATGCTTACGGTTCTTGACACGCACTATGCATGCAGCAGCTGCAACTTTCTTTCTCTCAACTTCTTTTGAGGTTTCCACTAATGCGTCTTTGTGGACAAAACTATCACCATCAACTATGGCGATGAGTTCGCCTTTTGAGACAGCGATCGCCTGGTTTAAAGAATCAGATTTGCCGGTGTGTTTTTTTCTTATCAGCAAGACCTCTTTGAATTCTGAAGCAATATCCGCAGTATGGTCTTTGCTGCCATCATCAACCACTATTATCTCTTTGGTACCGTCAAAATCAGCGTTGATCACTGACCTGATGCATTCTCTGATATATCTCTCCTCATTATGGGCTGGGATTATCACTGAGATGCTTGAAAAATGCTTATGGAACTTTGGCTTCTTTAGTTTTACAAAAAGCAGAACATAGTATGAAACAACAACCAGTAAAAAAACTACAGTGATGGTTGTAGGCAGAAATTCAAAACTAGCCATTTTTTATGATTTCTTCATTGCCGATCTTAGGTGTACAATACCAGTTGAGCTTGCTGTTGAACATCGCTTTTGTAAAAGCTACTGAACTTGAGACAGCGATGACAAGCCCCATGGTAAACATCGATAATATAAGATATTTGAACTCGTTAAGTTTGTTTCTCTTGATCAATGCCACAAGGCCCATGAACAAGAACCCTGCAGTGAGCACCATCCTTATCCAGAATTGCGTCAGGTCGCCTAATGTAAAAAGCCTCAGTTCGCCTAAGAACCAGCCGCCAAAACCAAAGAGGGTCATAAGGACAACCACTATAGTTGAGAAGTTTGAAAGCGTGATAAAACCTATAACAAATTTCTGCTTAAATGTAAGACATTTTGTAAACATTATCTTTTTCCAGTTGTCAAAAAATACTCTTGCGTTGCCATAGCACCATCTCATCTGCTGCTTGATAAAGCTTTCAAAGGTATCTGGAACTTCACTTGGAGTTTCATAATCAACATAGACTGTCTTATAACCTGCAATGAGAAGCTTTACACTCAATTCTGAATCTTCTGTTATACTGTGTATGTTCCAGCCGCCTACCTTGTCAAATGCTGAGCGCCTAAGCGCCCCTGCAGTACCGCAAAAGAATACGCAATTGATCTTATTATTGATAGGAAGCACTATAGTGTGGTAGATGAGCAGCAGATAAGAAGCGAACCTAGTTATCAGGTTTGTGTCTGAATTGTAGAACCCCTGCCTTGTCTGGACTATTGCAACATTTGGATCACTAAAAGGCTGCACAATCTTTTTTAGGAAAGGTTTCTTAGGCATCCAGTCTGCGTCAAAAACAACAATTATCTCTCCTTTGGTTATCTTCATCGCGTTCTGAAGAGCGCCTGGCTTGTAACCTACCCTGTTGTCCCTATGGATATATTTGATAAAACCAGGATTTTCATCTGCAAATTTCTTCAGTATGCTTTGCGTCTTGGTGTTTGTGCTGTCATCAACGATGATGATCTCATATTTATCTTTAGGATAATCAAATTTCATGCAGTGTCTGACGCATCTTGCCCCGATAGGATCATTGAATGTAGGGACATGGACAGTGACAAAAGGGAGCTTTTTTAGCGGTTTTTGTGGTGTTGTATCTTTCCTGTCAATAAGAAGATTGATCAAAGTGAGGACAAAAAATAAGATCGAAAAGAATACCACTGGAAGAAGCGCTAGATTATAGAAGAATAATGAGACGTCGTAAATGGTCATACCGGGTCACCTACCCTAAAAAGGTATTGCTTGATTGATTTTGAAAGTGTTGGATAGCTTGGCAGGCCGTCCATTATGTTATTGTCTGTGCCGCCAATACCAAGGTAAAACCTCTGCTTTTTTCCGATAATGCCCTGATTTTTTATCTCTAGGATATCATATCTCATCTCTTCTTGCTCCTGGCTGATGCAATTGTCCATCTCTTCTGTTGAGATGTTATATTTGTCAAGGTAGTACTCAGGCCCTTGTTTTGTTGTGAGCGCATCAAAATAAAAATCATAATATATCTCAGGGTCTAACTTTGCAACGCACAAAAAGGTTTTCACATACCTGTACCTTCCTGTCTTTTGCTGATAATCTTCCTCAGTGATATAGTGTTTCTGATAATACTTAATCTTTTGCGTGTTTATAAATTCTTCCCTTATCTTCTGAAAATCTTCATTGAAGAAGTCTGCTGAATCTTGAGATTCTATGTCAAGATAGGCTATAAATGTAACGCTGGCATTTTCGCTGCCAAGAAAAGGTATCCAGTCAACATTAGGATCTCTTGGAGCATCGTACAGATAATTTATGTTTTTAATGTCCAAAAGGCTGCTTACCCCTGGATTATTTGGGTTCATGCTGAGTTCTCTTTTGTACAGAACAAAACCAGCAACTGTCAGATAAGCTAATATAAATGCGATTATTATGAAGTTAAATATGGCTTGATTTCTTTTCTTTGCCATAATCTCACTCTCTCTCTTCCAGTGAACCTCTTGAGATGCCGTGTGACCTCTTGCCCCTGATACCTACTGCAAAGAGGAAGATTGACCAGACTATCAAGGTTATTGCAAGAAAAGGTATCCATCCGAACAATATGATAGGGTAGGCAGAGTACAGCATTATTTTTAGAAATTCAGTATATTTGTGCTTTCTAAAGAATCTGTAAGCAATGGCGCTGACAATCAATAGTATGAATGTTCCTGATAGAAAGTAAACAAACACATAAGCAAATGATTCAGATATAAGATAGTTAAGGAATGCTGGGTAATCAATCTGCACTGTCCTTGTCAAGTCAAAGTATACTGTCCTTACTAGGCCGATAACAAAATTGAATAATGCAGCAACAAAAGACAAAAGCAGCAATAGCTTTAGGTAATTTCCCACAACTTCTTCAAGTGTCTGTTTCTTTAGGTTAGCAAACCCTTGTGTTGGATCAGATAGCAATACTGCTCCTTGTTTTATAGAATTCTTTATTGTGTTTGCCATATGCCAAAGAAAACCAGAATCATATAAAAACTTAACTATCTCTCAGAGCCTGTCCCAAATCTCACATGGTTCGGGTTGCCATCTAATTTGCTTCTAGCTAGAAACATGTATAAATGACATTCTCCGACGGATTCAACCCTCTTGTCAGTTAACTGTTTAAGTACAATAAGCTTATGGAATGATGGCAACCATTATTTGGGACAGACCCTATCTCAATAACAAAAAGTATAAATAAAAAACCATATTGTTAGTGTGATATGGAAAGCTTGGTTGCAACTGGATCTCATTTTCTGGATTCTTTGCTTAATGGGGGTTATGAAAAAGATATCATAACGACTCTTTATGGGCCAGCTGCATCTGGAAAGACCTTATTATGCATGCTGCCAGTAATAGGTATTGCAAGGCAAGGGAAAAAAACCATATATATTGACACTGAGGGCGGATTTTCCATAGAAAGGTTAAAGCAGTTAGCTCCTGATTATGAAGAGGTCATAAAGAATATCGTATTTTTCAGGCCAACCAATTTTAAGGAACAGAAAGATGCGTTTGAGAAACTGAAAGATGCTATGAATGATAACATCGGTCTGATAGTCGTTGACAGCATTGCCATGCTTTATAGGATTGAGCTTGGACAGAGCAAAGATGTCTATGATGTAAACAAGGACCTTGGCCTGCAGCTGTCTTTTTTGACAGAGATCGCCAGGAAAAAGAACATACCGATAATAATCACAAACCAGGTGTATGCAGATTTTGATAACAAGGATAATGTGAAGATGGTTGGCGGAGATATACTCAAATACGGCTCAAAATGCCTTATTGAGCTCAAAAAGATGCACAGGGACAAAAGGATTGCCATAGTCAAGAAGCACAGGAGTATTGAGTCTGAAAGGGCCGTAGTTTTTAGGATAGTAAATAAGGGTATAGAGGAAGGAGATTAAAAAGGTTTTTAAACCAAATTGTGTTTCAGGTGTATGATGGATAACTATAAAGAGTACAAAAGAAGGTCAACTAATCTGAACAGCAAAGACCGTACAAAGAAACAGCATGAGAAAGGAAAGCTTACTGCTGAGGAAAGGATCAACCTATTGATGGATGAGGGTTCTTTTATTGAAATAGGTGCTTTTTGTGAGCTGCAGAACAACAGCATCAAAGATAATAGCAAGCCAAGGGATGGTGTGATAACTGGCCATGGGACTATAAATGGAAGGCCAGCATATATTTATGCTCAGGATTTTACATTTATGGGCGGTTCTATGGGAGAAGCACATACAAAAAAGATTGCTGACCTGATTGACTTGGCATTAAAGACCGGAGCACCAGTAGTAGGTCTTCTTGATTCTGGCGGTGCAAGGATACAAGAAGGCATCAATGGATTAGATGGTGGCGGACAGATTTTCCTGAAAAATACCTTGGCATCTGGCGTTGTTCCTCAGATAAGCGCAATAATGGGGCCATGCGCAGGAATTGCAGTATACTCTCCTGCTTTGACAGATTTTATATTCATGGTAGATAAGATCAGCAATATGTTTATCACTGGCCCTGATGTGATCAAGAGCGTAACAGGCGAATCTATAAGTTTTGAGGATCTTGGAGGCCAGACTGCTCACTCAAGAAAAAGCGGAGTGTGCCATTTTGAATGCGGAAGTGAGAAAGAGTGCATCCTTAAGATTAAAAAACTGCTTAGTTATCTGCCACAAAATAATATGGGTAATTCTCCAATCAAGATATCAGGAGATAGTGCACAAAGGCTGAATGAAAGCCTGAAAGATATTGTTCCTGATGATCAAAAGAAACCCTATGATGTTAGAGATGTGATAAGAGAGGTATTTGATAAAGAGTCTTTCTTTGAGATTCAAGAGAATTATGCACAAAATGCTGTTATTGGTTTTGCGCGATTGAATAATCATGTTACAGGAATAGTAGCAAACCAGCCTTGTGTACTTGCAGGCTGCCTTGACATCAACTGTTCAGATAAGATTGCAAGGTTTGTCAGATTCTGTGATTCATTTAATATTCCATTGGTAAATATGGTAGATGTAACTGGTTTCTTGCCAGGAACAGACCAAGAGCACAAAGGGATAATAAGGCATGGAGCTAAGATGCTATATGCATATTCTGAAGCTTCGGTGCCAAAAATATCACTTGTCATGAGGAAAGCTTATGGCGGTGCTTACATTGCACTAGTCTCAAAAGATATGGGTTATGATAAAGTAATAGCATGGCCTAATGCACAGATAGCTGTAATGGGTGCTGAGCAGGCTGTAAACATAATCAATAAAAAAGAGCTGCAAGGAAAGAATGCTGACAAGGTAAGAAAAGATAAAGTTGAAGAATATTCTGAGAAATTTCTGAATCCGTTTGTGGCTGCAGAGCGAGGCAAGGTGGATATCATAATTGATCCTAAAGCTACAAGAAAAACACTTATCTCTGTGCTTGAGATGATATTGCCAAAAAGGGCCCAGATCGTTGAAAAAAGGAAATATAAAAAGCACGGCAGCATACCTCTCTGATAAGATGGAGGAAATCAAGGTCAACATCGATGGGGAAGAGCATGTTGTTCAGGTACAGCAATCTGAAGAAGGCAAACTGCATGTGATGTTTGAGGGCAATGTATA
>JAHJBD010000053.1 GCA_018813725.1 Nanobdellota archaeon
ACCTTATTCACACAGTTCTCGATCTTGCCTGATTTTAAACCTAGTACAACTTGGTTTGCAGCATCGATCGCAACATTCACCTGTGCTTCTATTGTTGAAGCGCCAAGATGAGGTGTACAGATAACCTTGTCTGAGGCGATAAGTGATCTGCAGACAGGAGGCTCTTGTGCGTATACATCCAATGCAGCAGCTGCAACCTTGCCTGAAGCTAGAGCCTGTTCTAGGTCCTGCTCATTTAATACGCCACCTCTGGCAACGTTCAATATACGTACGCCTTCTTTCATCATATCAAACTGAGGCTTTGATATCATGTTGATGGTCTTTTCAGTCTTAGGGACATGTACGGTTATGAAATCTGAAGTCTTGATCAGCTCTTCAAATTCAACCTTTTTTACACCAATCTTTGCAGCTTCATCTGAAGTGACAAATGGATCTGAGCCTATGACATGCATCTCAAGCGCGTTTGCCACCTTTGCTATCTTTTTTCCGATATTTCCAAGGCCAACTATGCCTAATGTCTTATCTTTCAGCTCTATTGCCTTGTATTTTTCCCTGCCCCATACACCGCTCTTAAGCTCAGTGTGCGCATGGATAATATGCTTTGCAAGGAGCATTAGCATGGTAAGTGTGTGCTCTGCTGCAGCGTTTGTGTTTCCAAAGGGAGTGTTCTCCACAGCAATGCCCTTTTCTGCTGCATATCTTGAATCAATATTATCATAGCCGACCCCTGCCCTTACAACAAGCTTAAGGTTTTTTGCAGCGTCAATAATTGCTTTGGTTATGTTTATGCCTGACCTCACGATCATCGCATCAGCATCGCTGCATATCTTGATAAGCTCTTCTTCTGTTATGCCTGGCTTGTTTTCAACTGTAAGCCCAGCACCCTTTAGGATATCTATCGCTTTTGCATTCAATTTATCCGGTATCAAGACTTTCATTTTATCACCTAAAATATTTTTCAAGTTCTGCTGTAAGCTCTTGCACTTCTTTTAGTGTAAGGTCGCCCATGTGCGCAATCCTGAAGGTTGTTGGTTTTCCTTCTTTTTCCAGCTGTTCATTTAGTTTCCCATATCCAGAGTCAATGCTGTAACCTTTTTTTGCCATGTCCTTTTTTATGGATTTCATGTCAATCCCTTTGGTGTTCTTTATGCAGGTTACAGTGTCTGATTCTGCGCCATTTTCAGGGAATAATTCAAAACCTTTTGATTCTGCCCAAGATCTAACATAATCTGCCATCTCACTGTGCCTTGCATAGCGCTGCTCAAGGCCTTCTTTTTCAATCCTTTCTAGCTGTTTTTTTAGTGCATAAAGGTGCGGTATTGAAGGCGTGTAAGGAGTCTCATCTTTGTCATAGGCTTTTTTAAGCTCAAGGATGTCAAAGTAGTATCCTTTCCCTTTGACCTTTTCGGCCTTTTCATAGCACCTTTTGGAGACTGATGCAACTGCTATGCCTGCTGGCAAAGCTAATGCTTTTTGGCTGGATGCCAAGCAAAAGTCAATTCCAAGACGGTCTACTTCAATCTTGATCCCGCCTAAACTCGATACTGCGTCAACAATCCACAAGACTTCTGGATGCTTTTTCATGACTTTTGAGATGGCTTCCAGGTCTGATGCAACACCTGTAGAGGTCTCATTATGCACCATGCAAAAAGCCTCATATTTTTCTTCTGAGAGGGCTTTGTCAACATCTTCTGCCTTGACTGCATCTCCCCAAGCATATTCAATCTTTTTAACATCTTTTGCGCATGCTTCTGATACCTTTGCCCATTTTTTTGAGAATGAACCATTAGTTGCGTGAAGAACCTTTTCTTCGACAAGGCACCTGATAGCTGCCTCCCAAAAGCCTGAACCTGAAGATGTTGAGATCAACACATCATTATCAGTATGAAATATTTTTTTCAGTCCTGGCCTTAGCCCTGCAAAAAGGTCTCTGAACTCCTCTGTCCTATGCCCAATCTGCGGATGGGACAAAGCATCCAAGATATCTTTTCTGACTTCTGTCGGACCTGGTATGAAAAGTTTTGCCATTTTATCACCTATTCAAATTTATATACTACCAACCCTGAACACACTTTTGGGAAAAAGTAAGTTGATTTCTGGGGCATTACCTCGCCTGCCCGTGCAGTGAGAAATACCTCCCTAATAAGCGGAGGGTTAACAAAGAGTGCAAATTGGATGCCTTCTTCTGATGCACGCTTGATAGTCTCTTCATTACCTTTTACAAAGTCGATGTGCTCACGGTTTTTCTGCTGATCCTCAGTTACACCAAAGATCTCTTCTATGATAAGCTTATGCAAAATATTGATATCGAGCTTTTTGAAGATATCTGTCTTTCCAGGAAAATGTGAGTCAAGGGTATCTTTGGATTCAAGCTTAAGGAGATAACATGACTGATCCTCGTGCCTGTACAGCCCGAAAACGTGATTTTTCAGATTAGACTCTTTATCAACAAGAATCTTTGTTGAGCCAACTTTCTGCGCCAAAGTTTTGATATCACGCACCTTCTCTATCCTGAAATATTTGGCAATCTTTGTCAAGGCATCTGTTAAGTCAATATCAAGACCGAACAGCACACGATTTGTAGGCAGCACAACCATGCCTTCCTGGAAAGAATTTACCATACACATCAGGCCATACTCGCTTAGGTCTTTAGTCCTGAACTCTGAAGTGTATCTGTGATGACCATCTGCGATGATACAGTCGTATTCTTTCATCATCACCTTAAGCTTATCAATAAACTGCTCGTCGCTGACTTTCCACAGCTTATGTGTAACTTGGTTTTGATCCCTAAATTCAAGGAATGGTCTTTTACCATGTATCCTCGTTTGTATAAGATAGTCTGTCTCTTGTTTCTTGTCACCATAAAGCAAGAATGGGACTCCAAAATCCGCATTTACTGCCCTAATAAGCTCCATCCTATCTTTTAGATCCTGTTCGATTATCTTTTCGTGAGGCAGTACACCTTTACCAAGCTCTTCAAGATGCAAGAGACATATAAATCCTGTACGAGTGTATGATCTTTCTTCAAGCAGGTATGATTGCGAATAGATATAGATGGTCTCCTTTGTGTCCTGCTTTAGCACCCCATCATCCTGCCATCTCTCAAACAGGTCTTTGGCTTTTGCATAACTTTCAGGCTTGTCAAGCTTGACAAAAGAGTATTCATTCTTAGAAAGATGTGCTTTTTCTTTTTCTGAGATCACATCGTTAGGTGGAGTAATAACTTTTGAAAAGTCCTTTACTTTCTCAGGATTGTAGGTATATCCTCTTAGAGGTTTTATTTCAACCATTTTTAATTCGTGAACCAAGGTGGTTTTTAAAGTTTTATAAAGTCTTTGACATATATTGATAGAATCGGTATTTTTTGACAAATTTAGCAAATATTTTTAAATTCTGACACATTTAAGGATAATATGAAGAAGCCAGATAACATCAGAGAGTTTGTGTGGCAGATAATCGACACAGACCTCTCGCTAAAAAAAGATATTGCAAGAGAGATAATCAATGTCAGATCACTTGCAAATTATATACTCTCAAGATACAAGGTAAATATCTCTATCGATTCTGTGATCAGCGCAATAAGAAGGTATAATATCAAGCCTGAGAAAGAAGCTGCTGATGTTTATGCGCTGCTGAAAAAGGCAAAGATACGGACGATTACCAAGATGGCTTCACTCTCACTCAAGAAAAACGAGGAAGTAACTTCGAACCTTGGGAGAGTACTGCCTGAAGTAAATTTTGAAGGCGGAGAAGTGTTAAGAGTTATTGAAGGAGCTAAGCTGTTCAAGATAATCATCGATGCAACAAGTTATGAAAAGATGCAAAACAGGTTTGGCAAAAGAAATATCCTTGAGTCGAGGAAAGGCATAGGTATAGTCGAGATCACTTATCCAGACATACTAAAAGAAACACCAGGGGTTTTTGCAGCCATATCAACAGAGCTTGGCGCAAACGATATATCGATAATCGACGCCTTGATAATATCAAATGAGC
>JAHJBD010000054.1 GCA_018813725.1 Nanobdellota archaeon
AATCGCTTTTAGGTAACGAGTATCCCCACTGTTTAAAATAGACAAGATAAGGTTTTCTTTATGCTCTTTACTGCCTAACAGCTTATAGCCTGTTTCAGCAAGTTTTTTCTCTATATCTGTTGCCATGCCTTTACCTCGCTGATCAATTTAGGATTTAATGGGAATTTCCACTGGCTGAATTCAATCTCGATTAAATCAAGTAATTTTTGCCTATAATTGGCACATATAGAGGTTTCCATTGTTTCTTTATATCTTTTTACAAGTTCTGGCAATCCTATTTTTTGATTTTCAAGAATCATTTTAATATCTAAGAAATCTCTAGGGTCCCCCCTTGCTAATTTACTGATGATAATATCCTCAAAAGCAAGTGTATACAGCTCGATGTTTCCAAAAGATTTGATAAATTTTGATTTACTCAAAAAATCAGGTAATAGTTCTGTACCCAGAATATTTGAACCACTAAACAGATCAAAAAATAACCCTTCTTGAGTTTGCCAGCGAATTGTCCCTATCCTTTTGAACCCAATTTGTTCAAAGATTTTGCAAATATATCCATAGTCCTTATATGAATCAATATCAATGTCTATATCTAAGGTAGAATTTTTAATGCCTAAAATTGTTAATGCTGTCCCACCTAATGCATACATCTTAATCCTTCTTTCAATATATCTTGATAGTGAATTAAGTAGCTCGAATAACGCTTCTGCATTAGTTTCTTTTTTATTCTGTGCCATATGTTAATAGAAAGAATAGCTGGTATATAAATATTACTATTTTTGTATAAATAGATACAATAATTGTATAAAATTAGTAGAAATCCTTACAGCAAGCTATGGGGTATAATATAGGGATTTTTACTCCAGAAAATAGTCTGCAGCAAGATACGGAGTAGTATACCAATTTTCGCTGAATAAAAGTGAATAATCATTCAATAATAATGGATAGATCAAGATTTCATTTTTACCAGTGGATGTGTTATGGATTAGTAATTTTTCTTATAAATTGTTTATAGGGCTATCAGAATAATCGAGAATCACTCAAAGCCCATCAAGAGTTTCCATTATTTTCTGGATCTCTGATAGTGGAGGCGCTACCAATATAGAAAATCTTCCATTGTTGTTGAAACCTTTAACATGGCCATCTTCTACAAAAAGGACATTAGTCCAATTACCATGATTATTCTGGTTATTGGCTCCAAGTTGATTAGTATAATCTATAACAAAGCTCTTTTTGTCACCTGGGGTCCCGCCAAGGTGCTGGCTTGAGAAAACATAAAGATAATCAGCAACAGGGCTGCTTCCACCAAGATTCCCCCAATTCGCTGCACTGCTTTCAACTACAGAATCTTTAAAACTAGGGCATTTCATAACATTAAGCAAAGAATCACTAATGCTTCCGTCACCATCAGCAGCTGTTCCTGCATCAACGTGATCAAGAAGATAACCCATTCCTGTCCGCATACTACTAGTAGAATTCCATAACCTCTGTTCACTAGTTGTCGCATAAAGTCCTCCTGAAATTGGCAAACTTGCCTGTGCATGCATCTCATTATCATCCATATACATCCTCATCGCTGTGCCGATCTGCTTAAGATTTCCAACACAGCTTATCCTCCTGCTCTTCTCTCTTGCAGATGATAAAGCAGGTAACAGCATTCCAGCTAATATAGCAATAATAGCGATAACAACAAGCAATTCAATAAGTGTAAAATTCTTCTTAGAACCAGCACCATACTTGCTCTGGTAACCATCTTCTTTATCACCCCTGACCATAGCAAGTATATCCTGATATGGTAATGAACCAGACATTGTAGAGCCATCAATACCTCTTACAGCAAAAGCATTCTGTGTCAGATACTCAGACATTGCAGCAACCCTGTCACCGATATCATTAAACCTCTCCATCACAGCTCCAGCATACTGCCCAGCTTTCTCTTTACCTAAGAACAATAATGGATTTCTTGCAGCCTCAACTCCAAAAGCATCTTTAACCATATCATAAGCCCACTTCTCTTTTAGCATCCTAGCACCTGAGAAAGCAAGTGACATCTTATCTTTAGCACCCATCTGCCCTACAAACGAGCTATCCAATAGGTACGAAGCAGCAGATGAATAACCTTCTTCCAATTTAGAAGTTACAGTATCAGCAAAAACTCTGTAATCCTTTTTATCCATTGACTGGATAACATTATTAGAAGCATAAACCTTGTCTTGAGCATCTGTATAAACAGCATTAGCAGAACCTACCATTGCAGCTTGTTCATTCCTCTGCAAAGCAAGCTCAGGTGCAGACACAACATCATCAATCACTAATGATTTACCAGAACTCCTAGCAGACCTTACAGCAAGAACATCTCCAGAATCTAATGTAACAGTATCATATCCTTTTGCTTGATATGAAGCAGCTTCATCAACAGAACCTAATACAACATGATCAGAATGTTTAGCATTGTATGAAAAAAACCTGCCATTTGAAAAATATCCAACAGCAGCCTGCTCTAGTGATTTTACATCAGCATACTTAACAACCTTATCGCCCTTTTTCCTTGACACCCTGTGCAATACAGGAACAGAACCATCCACTTCCATCCTTTTAACATCAGCACGAGATATTTTAAGAACAGTACCTGAGACCTGATTTCCTTCAGCATCTCTGAAAACCTGATAATAACCTTCGCCGATATCAACTCGAGTAGAACGTGAAGCCTGCCTTTCTGCCCTTCTAGTAAGCCTATCATACGTTGGATTTTCGTACATCCTCTTATCGAGGGTAGCTTGTGCAGGTGCATATGGTTTCATATTACAACAGACATAGTAAATAATAACTTATATTTAAACCTTTCGATTATTTAGTAACTAAGTAGTAGTAAAATATTTATATAGATATATACCTCCATAAGGTATGATAAAGATACCAGACCATCTTAGAACATTGCAAGAACCATGGCTAGAAGGCCAGCATGAGGATATCCAACATCATATAAGACTAGGCCACAGAGTAGCAAAGACAGAATCTGACTATTTTGTAGTAGATCATAGCCAAATACAAACCCCTATTGATATTGCTACATATGTGCGGCTGAAGTCAGTGATAGATGAAGAGTATTTTGAAATGCCTGAAACAGAAGAGGGAATGATAGCAAGATTCAGAGCATTGTTTGTACAGCCCCCTAAAACAGCTGAAGAAACAGCTCTTGATGACTTTCTCGAAGACAAAGGGGTTGGCCTGAACACAACTAGACAAGTACCTCCTGAAGCATTTGATATGGCTAGAGACATTTTTATGCTGCTTCCAGAACACCATCTTGGAGGGGATGAATTCAGGACATTGATGATGGGCAGTTCAACTAACAATCCATATGCAGCACATGAATATGACACAGTGATGATGGGCATGCCTTCAATGGCAGCAAAAAGGAACTTTGCCTGCTTACTTCTCCATAACATAGGCCATGCATTCTATGAAAGCCTAAGAAAAAATGGCAAAAAGAGGATGATGCAGCATTATTTTCATATCACAGATCATCCAGGACCAAGGTTAGCAGTAGATTATTTAGCAAAAGACCCAAGGGGAAACAGGCCTTACAGATGCGGAACACCTGAGTTCTGTGCTGAGTTT
Organism: Nanobdellota archaeon; assembly: GCA_018813725.1. GTDB lineage: Archaea > Nanobdellota > Nanobdellia > Woesearchaeales > JAHJBD01 > JAHJBD01. Next base: position 3,619 of record JAHJBD010000054.1, read on the forward strand.
TACCTATTCTAT
>JAHJBD010000055.1 GCA_018813725.1 Nanobdellota archaeon
AGCTTATCCATCTTTGCAAAAAACTGCTCAATGTTCTGCTCAAATATCGAGAAGTCGCCTGCATTTATTATGAGGTCAGCTTGTCTGGATTTTTCCTTCATCTCTCTGAAAGCTCTTGCTGAGCCGTGCATATCTGCTATCGCTAGGATTTTCATAGGAATGAAAACACACAGGTGATATTTAAATCTTAAGCTTTAAAAGGTGAAAGTGAATTATATAGGCTATGATAGAGGGTTGGAGAGATTTTAAGGAATTTGTGAAAGTTGTAGAATCAGGAAAGTTGGAGCAGGATGTTAGAGAGCAGTATATAACGAGGCTGGAACTGAATGCTGAATCTATCAAAGAAGAGCTTGATAAGCTGGCTGAGCAGTCAGAGACCCACGGCAGAGAAAGGATTGCGCAGTATGACCCGCTTGTGGAAGAGATTCTTGTGCTGGCTGAAAACAATGTAGATATACGTGGATTTGCAGCTAAGTTCAGGGCAAAGCTTGCAGAGATAAGGAAGGCACCCAATCTTCATTTTCTGCCTTATGACACCAGACGGCTCAGACAATTGACCGAGCTGCCGATAATAACAGGTATAAGGCTGGATGACATGCTCTCTAGGTACAAAAATGGTGTTGTTGATGCTGTGATATCTGTTGCAAGATTAGAGGATGTTGATACAAGGCTAAGAAGAAGCGCAGTGCAGGATTGGTTTGATGAGCATGGCACTGAGTTTTCAGGTGAATTAAGAGGTAATCCTGCAGCACTTAATTTCTACACCCAAAGCCGCGCTGGGAAAAGCCATCTTACAGCTGAGTTAGAGTATCAGGATACTTTAGATCATTATGTTGATGTGGTCAAAGATATGCTTTATCTGGTGCCTTTTGGTGCAGAGGAGCAAACAATAAGGTCTGGGATTTTAGCTGACGCTGTAAGGCAGGGAAACCCATTCAGGGCAGTGCACCGGGGCAAGACAGATCCAAAAGCAGCCATGAACACGCTTTTTGTAGACGCTGGCTATGATGGTAATACAGTCTACATGAGACTTACTGCCAGGCTGAGAAACTGCGGCAGTCCTGCTGCTCCTTTTTATATGCCTGTATCGGAGAAGATGGGCTTGCTAGAAGCGAGATTCGCTTAGAATGCATCTATCTTTTCTTTAGGTGTGCAATCATAGCGATAAGAACAGCTAAACCTAGGACAGCAATCAGTATTATCGGGATGATCAGTGGTAATTTTCCCTTAGTTGGAGGTAATTCTGCCTCACCAGGAGCTTGTTCTGCCTGAACCTGATCTGTAACTGACTGGCCTGTCACTGCCTCTTGCATGATTATGCATCTGCTGTTGCTGCATTGGTAACCTTGAACGCAATCTGCGTTGCTTAGGCATTCAGGTTGCGGCTGTTCTTCAATAAGGACACACACCTTATTAGAGCAGTGATATCCTGCCGGGCAGCCAGTATCTGCAGTGCATCCGGTATCCAGGTTATACTCGCTGTTATCATACTTGCTTGCACAGCCTGGATCTGCAGGATAATCAATCAGGCCGTCACCATCATTATCCTTGCTATCCTGGCACTGTTCAACATAACTGCCACCGCCTCCTCCACTTGTAGAACCTGTTGAGCCGCCAGATGATGATGCACCGCCCATGCCATAGGTGCTGAACCTGCTTAGATTGGCCCATACATAGCCATTTGTTGTGTCAACGCCGGATGCGTATAACTTTGTTCCGTCAGCCAGTGTTGCTGTGCAGCCGCCTAATGCAGCGCAGTCAAGCCTTACCCATGTTCCGCTGGTGTATCTTACTGGCCTTAGGCTGCTTTCAGAAACTCCTGCTGGGAGGGTTATCTTTGAAATGTTGTAATAGATCTTAAGCTGAACCTGGGACACGTTAGAGAACCATGCGGTATCATTGACCTCGATCTGGTAATAGAAACCGGTTATGCTGTCTGTAAGAGATGATAAATCTGTTGTATTTGCCGGAGCCTCTATAAATATATTTACTGTAAGGTTTATTGTCTTGCTGGTGCCGTTAGTTGTCACGATATATTCATAGCCAGTAACTCCTGTCTGATTGATTATCGATGCTGGGACACCCAAGCTTGAAAGGTTGATCCTCCCTGAGGAATTTGAACGGTTATTGATAGGGGCTATTATCACGCTTACAGGAGATGCTTGTGTCAGAACAGAGAATGTGATTGCAGCGCTTGTATTCTTGTTGCCTGCAATGTCCCATACAGTGACGTTCCATGTATGGTTGCCGTTGGAAAGGCCAGTGACTGCAACTGTCTTGTTCGTGTTGTTGTTTAAAGTGCCTGTCTTATTAACAACGCCATCAAGGGTAAGGTTGTAGTTTAGTGTAGAATTATAAAAGCTCCTTGCATAAAACTTGAATGTTATGTTTGAGCTTAATAATATCTGTCCATCAGCTGGTGATATCGCTTGTACTGCTGGACGTGTAGTTGCTGGCGCTTCTTCAGTATACCCTCTGCATAATGCAACGTTCGTTATCGCTTCCCATATGAGAGGAGGGTATCCTCGATCATCACAAACATCATCCCATATGCTAACAAAATCCCATTGATCAAAAGGTGCGCTGGTTGCTACAACATCAAAGAAATAACTGATGGAATTGGCTCTCCCTGCATCACCTACAGTGCTTCCATCGCAATCAGTGGCATCGCCAGCATCATCATCGCGCCCTATACATTTGACTGCATCATCAGCAGTATCATTATACCAGTAATTATTATCAATATTATTGTAATCATCCACAAACCCTATAAGCCCACCGATATAATTCCCTGTTCCGGTTATTCTTCCAACTGCAAATGAATCAGTGATATGGGCATCATTCTCTTTGTGCCCTACTAATCCTCCAATATAATCGCTTCCTGTAACATTTCCAGTTGCATAAGAATTATCAATACCTGAATAATAACCATAATGATATCCTACTAAACCTCCAACATTACTGCTAAATCCCACTTCCTCATTCACATTTCCAGTTGCATAACAATTCTCAATATCTGCATTGCCATAATTAGATGCATCATTCCTTCCCACCAATCCACCTACATTATCACCGCTGCTGATAATATTTCCAGCTGCATAGGAATTGTCAATATTTGCAAATCCATGATAATACCCATATCCTCCATCTGCAGTATTCCGTCCTACTAACCCCCCAGCATCATCTCCTTCAGCAGTTACAGTTCCAGTTGCATAAGAATTATCTATATTCGCATAACCATAGCCATTATATCCATAAGCCCTATTCCTTCCGACTAAACCGCCAATGTTACCATACCCTGCTACAGTTCCATTTGCATGAGAATATCCAATGTTTGCAGAGCCTTCACTACCATAATTTCTTCCTACTAATCCTCCAACATCATCGCTTTCTACGGTGTCACCATTTACATTTCCAGTGGCATAACAGTTATCGATATGGGCATAGCCACTATTACCATAAGTTTTATCTGCATAATTATTTCCAACTAATCCTCCAAGTTCATCATAACCGCTGACAGCTCCATTAGCGTGCGAATTGTAAATATTTGCATGCCCATTGTCTCTTCCCCAATTAAAACCAACTAAACCCCCTATTGCATTACTATCACTGCCGTCAACAGTTCCTGCTGCATAAGAATTATCAATGATAGCATTACCATAATAAAGTCCATAATTAAAACCGACTAATCCTCCTATCTGGCCATTAGTGCCTGTAACAGTTCCTGTTGCATTGGAATTGTTAATTTTTGCTTCTCCAGACTGATACCCTTTGTTCTTTCCAACCAAACCACCCAATACACCATGACCAATAACGTCTCCTGTTGCATAAGAATTGTCAATGTAGGCATAGTAATAGTTATATCCGACCAAGCCCCCTATCCTATCAGTACCTGTAACAGTTGCAGAAGAATGTGAATTACTGATGGTTGATTGTTTATTATGACCTACTAAGCCTCCAACATTATTGTTTCCAGTAACATGACCGGTGGTATAAGCATTATCAATAGTGTGGATACCTACATAAAAATATCCTACCAAACCTCCAACATTATTTTGGCCTGTAATGTTTAGGTTGGTCAGGCCAACATTTGCAATAGTAGCATCATCGGCAATGCCAAACAAGCCAACAGTATCCTCTGTGCTCCTGTTCATGAATAGGCCAGTTATGACAAGATTTCTGCCATTAAAATTGCCTGTAAAACTGCTTAGAGGGACAAAACCTTCTCCTGAGTTCCAAGTAATCGTATCAGAACAGTCTATATTATTTTGTAATTGAAAATAAGAACCCAGCGATGTGCTAACCCCCTGCAATCCATCACAATCGGTTATATTGTAAGGATCCTCTGCAGTTCCTGAACCTGTCCACAATGCAGCTGTTACAAATTGAGCCAAGAAAAAACAAGCGATTACAGCAACTAGAATAAATGCGCCTTTAACCATCCCCTTGTTGTTCATATCAGTTGACAAAATGGAAATATTTTGTTATGCAGGTTTAGAATATAACAAGTATTTAAATATTGCTAAATGCCAAAAACAAAAAAACTGCGGGCAGGCTATCGGCTGTTTTATGACTAAATATTTATATATCAAATCTCAATATTCTGTTGTGGGGGTATAAAAATTGAGAAGCTGTAAAATCTTGAATGTTTTTGTAAGCATCATTATTTTGCTGATCATCCCATCTGCCTCAGCTTACATCGACCCAGGAACTGGCGGGTATCTTCTATCTTCACTTTGGGCGTGGATAGCGGGAGCAGCAACTTTTGTTCTTGCTGTGCTTGTGCATTTCTTTAAATACCGGCTTTGGAGATGGTGGAAAAAGCTTAAGCTGCCTTATAAGATTGTGATCATTGTTCTGCCTGTGATAATTATTAGCAGCGCACTATTTTATGTGAACTTCCAGGATTCAAGATACAGGCTGCCGGATTTTGACCCAAATAAGGTGGGCGTCACATTAAACACTGACAAGGCTTATCCTGGATATACTTACCTTGAAGGAAAGCTTATTGACAATGATGGCAGGGCAGTGCATGAGTGGGCAAATGGCTATCTTGGAGTGATTGACACTAACGGAGACCTTTATGCGCAAAAAGGGTATGAGAATGCAGTGTTTGGCAGATATTCATGGAATGGTTCAGTAATCTGGGAAAAGGATATCCCGATACATCATGAGATACTGCTTACGCCGCAAAACACAATGATAGTCCTGACAAAAAAGGTTCAAAAATATATGGGGAGAAATGTGGAGTTTGATGTAATCCTAGAGCTTGACAAGAATGGTACGATCATCAAGAAATGGTCTACATGGGAGCATCTGGAGGAATTGCATAAGTTTCATGAAAAACTCGAGCTTGATAAGCCTAGTGCATCTTCACTTAAAGAAGATACATGGAAAAACACGAGCATATGGGGCGGAAACTATGACTATTATCATATGAATGCAGTAGGCCTGATACCAAACAACAGTTTGCAGGGGATGCATGCTGCATTTAACCCAGGCAATTACCTGATCAGTTTCAGGCATGGAAGCATGGTATTTATCATTGATAAGGATAGCGGGAAAGTGCTTTGGAGAGCTATATATAAACAGGTGCAGGATAATCTTGAAGGGCCACATGCACCTCAGATGTTAAGTGATGGCTCAATACAGATATACGACAACGGAAGGTACAGAGGCTGGTCAAGGCTTGTCAGGATAGATCCTGTGACGCTAAAGGTCTTGTGGGAGTATAAGGACGATGATTTTTTCAGCTATTCACAGGGTTATGCGCAGCTGCTGCCTAACGGAAACATATTGATTACCGAGAGCGAGATCGGGCATGTATTTGAGATAGACAACAATCAAGACATTGTATGGGAGTGGTGGAATCCGCTTAAGCATGAAGATGATTCAATGCCGAATTACGGCAAAAGGCATGATATCTACAGAGCCATGAGATATGACAAAGATTTTATCGATAGCTTTCTAGCCAATGATAAAGAATAATATCTGGTCAAAAGTCGAGGAGCTTGAAAAACCTACTATCAATCATTTTGATGCATCGCTTTCTGGAGCCAAGGTGTTGGACAGCAGCAGAATAATGCCGGGCTATACTCTTAATGAGGGCAAGCTGATCGATATTGACGGAAAAGTGGTGCGTGAATGGCCATTCAGGTATCTTGGGTTGATACAAAAAGACGGAAGCTATATTGCGCAGGAATATTACGAATCCAAAAAGTGGGGTAAGTTTTCTTTTGACGGCAACAATATCTGGACAAGCGATGTTCCGATACATCATGACATTATTATCACGCCTGATAATACGATCATGACATTTACAAAAGAGATGCATAGGTACAAAGGAAGGGATGTTGACTTCTGCGTAATAGTTGAATTTGACCAGCAGGGAAAAGAATTGTGGAGATGGTCTTCATGGGAGCATCTTAGCGAACTTAAGAGCCGTCATAAGGCGCTGGAGCTGGATATGCCAAAGGTATTGTTCTTTGATATGGTAAAGAAAAAGCCTAAAACTCCATGGGGAGGGAACTATGATTATTACAGGTTTAATTCTTTGCAGATAATACCTAAAAATGACCTTAAGTTCCAGGAAGGCAGCATTTTGGTTTCTGCAAGGCATGGCAGCTTAATATTTATATTAGATAATGGGTCAAATGAGATAAAATGGTTTATTTCTAAGAAGGATATTGGGATAGAGGGCCAGCATTCTGCCCAGCTATTGCCAAACGGAAGATTGTTGATATTTGATAACGGAAGATATAGGGGCTGGTCCAGGGTGATTGAATTGAATCCAAAAACAATGAAGATTGAATGGGAGTACAAGTCAGATGATTTTTTTACATTATCTCAGGGTTATGTGCAAAGGCTTGAAAATGGAAATACCTTGATCACTGAGAGCGAGAAAGGCCATGTGTTCGAGATTGACAGTGCAGGAAAAAAAGTGTGGGAATTATATCATCCAGAAATGCAGGATAAACTTAATTCGCCTGACCATCCAGAAAGCTGGGGGTCAAGGCAGTGGATATATAGGGCAGTAAGATATGACAAGGAATTTATTGGCAGGCTAAGCGAGCAAAGGCAGAATCCTATTTAGCAAACACTATAATAATCCTCAAGCACAATCTGGTCAACTTCTTTTAAGCTTCTTGTAAGGTAGAGCTTGCCGCCGCCAAGCTTAGTCAGGTCCTGAGCCAGCCTTTTTCCTTCCTTATCCAATTGTATGCCTATCAACGAGATCGTGATACCATGCTCTCTTGCGATGTTTGCTGCTTTTAGTGTCTCGTCCTCTGGCTTATCGCCTGCTGTAGGCATAGCATCTGTGATGAGTATAAGATGTTTTGTAACATCTTGATTTGGAAACATCTCAATGGATTTAAGTATTGTCTTTGCGATATTGGTCTCTTTTGCAGCCTGTATCCTAGTGATCTTTTCAAGGATAAGCCTAAAGTCACCAGTTGGAAAGACCTCATCTTTTATGTCAGCGCCGAATACTAATAAGCCAACCTTATCCTTTTCTTCAATGGCTTTAAATGCAAGCGCAACACCTGCTTTTTTGCATGTATCAAGCTTGTCGCCTTTCATCGAGCCAGAAGCATCAAGACCATATACCAAGAATATCTGGCCTTTGCTTTGCCTTTCAAAGGTCTTAAGGTTTGTCTTTCCCAATGGACTTTGTCTCCTTATGGCAAGCTTAACAGACCTTTTTATCGCAAGATCCCTGTACCTGTCACCCTTATGATAATCTTTAACATCTTCTTTGTCTCCGTAATGGAGAGATTTTTTATGCATCTTTTCACCAAGAAGGCCTCTTGCCTTTAACTTGTCAAGCTCTTGAGTGTAAAGCACCATTGATGCAAGCTTGAATCCTGCCTCGGTAATCTCCCCACCTTTTCCAAGGAGCTTGTTTTCTTTCAGCTTGCTGATATTTGAGCCGATGTTGCTTTTTAGCTCTTTTTGGAATTCAGGTATACGGATATTTTTCTCACAGTAAGAAGAATCATAACCAGTAAGTTCCCTGATGATCGTTGGGCCTAGGATGTTCTTTGCTATAGAATAATTATTGACAAGCTGCTCGAACATAAGGTCAGGTGTGAAGCTTCCTATACCCCTATTTATAGCGTCTTTGATAAGATTGCCTTGATCGACAGTATCTGTGTCATTTTCCAGCACAGAACTCATCAGTTTTTCTTCTTCTGTCTGCTTAGCAAGCTTTCCGTCAAGCTCTTGTATCTCTTCTGTTATCGTGACGTCAACCTGATCTAGGTTACCCGTCACCGCCCAGACTGTCCTCGTGTTTTGAGGCATGCTGTGAGAATTCTTTGATAATGAAGTCTTTTGGGTCTTCAAGATATTTGATCGAAGGCTTAAGCTTGATCCTGTGCGACAATACAGAAACAACAGCATCTTTGATATCTTTGAATGTGACTTTTTTCCTGCCGTCCAAAAGGCAGTTGCTCTGAGCTCTTTCGTACAAGCCTAAGGAAGCCCTTACTGAAGGTTTTTTCTCAAGGTTCTCGTCATCTCTTAATTCCCTTACAAATGTGATGCATAATTCAAGCAATGGTTCAGGAAAATCTACTTCAACCTTATTGCCTTTTTGTTTGACTATCTGCTTTTCGATATCAAGTGTCTCTGGATAGCCCATATAGATAAAATCAAACCTGTCTGAAAAAACATCTGATAGCCTCTCGGTAGAGAAATCTTCTGGGTTCATAGTGCCGATAAAGATAAAGTTTGCAGGAATGTCAACATCATAGCTTCCAAGGGTTGCGCTGCCCTCTTGAAGAACCTGGAGAAGCGCGTTCTGTAATTTTTCAGGGCTTCTGTTGACTTCGTCAAAGAAAAGGATGCCGTTATTTGCCTTGAATATCTTTCCTGGAGTAAATGCTTCCATGCTGAGTGGACCGAAATTCAATGCCTTTATCGGGTCAATATCTCCAAGCAGGTCTTCTGCTGTAAGGTCAGGTGAGCCCTGGATACGGATAAACCTTTCTTCCCCTTTGATCTTTGACTTTTTTATTGTCTTTTTAGCTTTGCATTCAGGGCAGATAGGATTTTTTGGAGAACAATGGAACTCGCAGCCATCAACAACTTCAGTATCGGGCAATAGCTTTGCAACGTTTCTTGCTAATGTTGTCTTTCCTATGCCTGGAGGCCCAACTATTATCACGTGCCTCTTCATAAACAGCGCGGATTTAAGGTCCTTTTTTACCTTATCCTGTCCAAGAATGTCTGTGAAGTCTTGGTCAATCAAATGTTTTATCATTGTCAGCAAAAGAGAACAATAGTATTTAAAGCTTATTCTTTAAAGCTTACCCTTCGTTGAACTTAGCCTGGAACAGACCATTTACTTTCTGAAGCAATTCTTCAGCATGAGGTCCTTTTGCCCTAAAATTAACTTCCTTGCCGGTCCCTGCGCCTAGCAAAAGCAAGCTAAGAATGCCTGCGGGATTCCATGTTCCGGTATTTGGATTGTAGCAATCTAGGGTTGTATCTTTGTACTCGGATGCCAGTCTGGTGACAAGTGATGCAGGCCGTGTATGCAAACCCAGTTTATTTTTAGGTGCGCAGACCATGGTGTGATAATCTTGACCACGCCTGATATCACCATATTTAGGTGCTGCAAAATATGCTGTAAGCCTTTGCAGTGCAGCTAATTGGTCCCGACCAGTGACATGCAGATGCACAGCTTCACCGTTTTGGACCATCCCGTCCACAACTGAAGCAAGGCTAGGGTCATTTGCAGCAGTAAGCTCAAAATAATAAGCGTGATCACCTTTTTGGTCGTGATACCTAACAAGAACATCAGCTTCCAGTCCTTTCAGAGTATTTTGAACATCTGCAAAAACTTCAGCGCCATGTACCTTTGCATCTACTGATTCTGCAAAGTGTTCAGCAACAAAGGAATCTATAACTCTCCTGTCCTGTGCTCTGGCTGGATCCAAAGCGATAATCATCTGTGCTGCATCATACGATCTACCTTGTTTTGCTTCAATTCCATTATACAATTGTTTTAGTTTATTCATCTTAAGGTAAATTAAGAAATGTTCCTAAAGGCTTGGAATTTGGGGACA
>JAHJBD010000004.1 GCA_018813725.1 Nanobdellota archaeon
AAAGGGCATAAGAAAATTGTCGATCATTTTGGGCAAGGAAACCTGGATGTTGCTTTGGACAACCTTATGAAGACAGAAGCTGAGGTCACAGCTTTCCTCAGCGACGAAGAGAATGATAATCTTATTGTCAGGCCAGGTAAGTATATACCTATCGCTCAATACCATGGGTATAGGGAGACTGGGTTGGGTGTTGTGAATATCTACTCTAATCTCAGCGGAAAGACCTTATCTGAACTGATGTCAGAAGGAAGCGAACTTAACACCCGTGAGTTTATTTATATCATGAGGGAACTTGCTTTTGCCATTGATTTTGTGCATAAGAACGGATTCTCACACAATGATCTTAAGCCAGACAACATTTTCTACAATAAGAGGCTTGGACAAGTCAAGCTGATTGACTTTGCTTTTGCAAAATATGGTGATTATGAAGGAAGCATTATAGGGAAAAGATGCTATACTGATCCATTAAGGCTGCTTGGGAATCATAGTGACTCAAAGAAAGGGGATATCTACTCATTTGGTGTTATAATGTATGAGATGCTCACCAGGCAGATGCCTGTTGATTTTGATGCTGGCATGGACAAAGAAGAGATAGAAAGACTTGTAGCAGATGGCAAGTTAAAGCCAAGGGATATAAAAGAATTGAGGCCTGACTTGGATGAACGGCTTGCCAGGATAACAATGAAATGCCTGTCAATGGACTTGGGTAAGCGATATAAATCTATGGATGAAGTTGAGTATGAACTGGATCCGGGACCATAACACCTATTTCTATTGAACTACTGCTTTGGATAACCTCTCTAAAATGGTGTTTGACTACTTTATAGTAAATAACATAGAAAGATTTATATATAAAAATCTTATTCTCCTCTTGGTGGGTCATGTGGGGTTAACCGAGATAGTTCAACAGGAATTAATGAAGGTATCCAATAAGATTCATAACCAATTCAAACAACAGTTTCTTGATTCTATCCCGCTGGTTCCTGAACTTAAAGAACATGACCAGAAGCTACTTCTAGAGATTCTGGACTGGCCAGAGATCTATGGTACTTATACTCAAGGTATTGTGACTCATATGCCCCACTGTAGAGCAATGTGCGATATCCATCTTAGTGATCTTGTGAATTGTCTTATAAACTATAAAGAATTGGATAAAGACATCATTGATGTCAAAAAAGAAATGATCAGATCATCTGCGTCATGTTATTATTCAGATAATGAGAACTCTTCTTTCAGACCTTTTTATAATGTAAACTCTTTGTTTGAAGCAATATCAGTACTTAACTCTAAATCAAAGAATCAGATGTTAATCGCATCTAAAATGTTTGAGAGAGGGTATGGTGATGATCTAAACAGCATAAAACTGCTGAATCTTATAGATGACTCAAAGAATAGTGCCACTAGGTTATTGCTTGAGCTTATTGATAATGATGTCCTGAGATCACCTAAAAATACTCAAAGATCTATTGATAGTAAACACTGGCTTGGCAATTATACTATAAATGGTTTTATGTTCAATAGTTTGGTCTTTATGAACGATGCTCCAGAATATATTGTGGATTATATCTCAAAGAAGATGAAATCACATAACAAGGACTCGGAATATGGATTCTTAACTCTCTGCTTTTTAGACTACACCCATCCAAAATCTTTGCAGTTGGCAGATCACATATTAAAGAATGAACACACTTTCTGGGATTTCTACATGACCTACGCTTATATGGATTATGATTATATCCAGAAATTGTTCACTACCTTAGCTCATTCTGAATATCCTGTTGAAGAATGGGAAGAATTGTTTAATAAAGCTGACTTAGAAGTGTCATTACATCTGCCTTTGGTATATCTTGTAGAAGATGCTGTAACTGGTGAGAAAGTTTACAAACCAGATCAACTAAGGCTGCTTGATATAATAAAAGCTGGAAAGAAGAACAATGGGTGTAACACATTAATCCAAGCACTAGACATGTTCTCAATAGTGATGCCTGATTATTCCTTTAAATCAAGGATTGCTTCAGGCGTTTGGGGCACTGTCTATAAAGCTGAACACTCTGGCCGTAATTATATAATAAAGGTTCCAAATAAGAATATTGATATGTATGTGAAAGGGCATAAGAAAATTGTCGATCATTTTGGGCAAGGAAACCTGGATGTTGCTTTGGACAACCTTATGAAGACAGAAGCTGAGGTCACAGCTTTCCTCAGCGACGAAGAGAATGATAATCTTATTGTCAGG
>JAHJBD010000056.1 GCA_018813725.1 Nanobdellota archaeon
TGTTCTACAATTAGTTCTTTTTCCTTTATTTTTTCATGAACCTTTTGTTTTGTGGTTTCCCAGTAGAAGTCTCTGAATTTTTTCATTATAGGGTTATCTAAATCAAGCTTGTACATCTTAGCTTTTCCAACAGTTCTTACATTAACAACGATTCCTTCTTTCTCTAGTTTGTTCCAGAAAAGTTTAAGTGTAGAGTATCCAACACCGGAAAGGTTAGCAATATCCGTCATACTATAATCAAAGTCCTCATTGACTACTAAAAAGTCTAGAACTCTAAGTATTGGTGAATCTCCAAAAATTTCCAAAAAAGCTGTTTTGTTTTCCATTGTAGATATAGTATAGTGGAGGTCATATATAAATGTTTTTATTTATAGCCAATGTAAGCCATAAATATACATTAAAATAATAAGGCTTATATATAAATATGGCTTAAATTTTTGTATGGGTAAAAAATTAGATGAACAGGATTATCTTAAAATCAAGAAAAATATTCTGAAAAGATTGTATTCAAGCCAGGCATTTAGTAAAGGTCATTTATTGTATGAAAGATTGACAGCAGGATTACCACCTCATTTGAGAGGATGTGTTGATGATATCCTTAAGGATCTTATAAAGGAAGAACTGGTTATTTTTTATGGAAAAACAAAACATGGAGATGCTTATCAGCTTAATATCAAGAAATTAGGAGAAATTGAAGACTTGATAATTTAAGGCGACCCCCTTTAAGTTTAGAAATTGCCCTTTCAGTTTTTTGAGAGAATTCCCGTTTTCTAATCGTGAAAATTAAATTTAATTGCGTATAACATCGCAACTAAGAGAAGTTTGGCTCGAGCTGGAACGACCGAAGGGAGTGACCTCGAGACGAATTTGGGGAAATTGGGTAAAACGCTTGGCGTTTTAGCGAAAGCGACCCAATTTACCTCTTAGTTGCTGTTACATTCTTTGCCAGTTTACGAGTGACCGAAGGGAGCGGAGTTCTGGCAAATTTCGTCCGAAAAGTATTTCCGATATCAAGGGCATGAAGAAAGTCCAGTCTGGACGATCAGAATTATCTTTTTTTATTTGATTTAAGCCCTTTGTTATAGGAAATATTGAATGTAACATCGCAACTATGCAAAGTTTGCGAAGCAAATTTGGGAAAAATTCGGGCTGAGAATTTTTCTGCATAGTTGCTGTTATACGACCCGAGCCGAAGGCGAGAGCGCAGCGTGGCAAGGATTTACAAAGTAAATCCGCAGAGTTTTCCTCTTAATCATTTCTGCGAAGCAGACTAATATGAATTATCTTAAAAGAGGAAAATTTTGTATAACATCTTTTACGCGAAGTGTTATAGATTAAGGCTATCCAGTGGGCTGGTGACTTTTTCTTTTCCTAGGTCTCTCTCACGGATCAGGCAGTGGCAGGTAAATGCAGCTGAAAAGCTTCTTTCAAGCATCATAAACTGGAAATTTCTGCCTCTTTTTGAGCCTAGGTTAGCCTCCATCTCTCCATATAACCGGACAATCAGCTGTTCTGTCTCAATAAGGGCGTTTTTTATTTGTTTTTCATTCATATAGATCACCTGATTAATTTTTAACCCTCCCCCTTGTGAAAGGTGCTCATATTATTTTAATAAAAAGAATAATGAATGTTCCTGAACTTATTTTAGAATTAATCAGGTATATTGAATAAAAACTTAAAAACGCACTTTTAGGCAGTTGTCCTGTGGAAATTAAGGGCTAATTGTCTTATATTTTTAGGTTTTGTCGCTTTTCAAGATAGCACTTGCCACTGGACATGGACGCGCCTAAGGTATATAAACCCGTTTATCCCATAATAGAGTTATGGAAAACAAAAAATTAACCGGATTTATGTATGAACTTAAGCTTAGGGGTTTAAGCAGTAAGACCTTGACTGCCTATTATTTTGCTAATGATAGGTTCCTTAAGTTCATAAGAAAAGAGCCTATATATGTTACAACAAGAGACATTAAAGTGTATATTAACCATCTGATAGACACAGGCAAGAAACCAAAAACAATAAATCTTATGATAGCAGCATTAAAGAGTTATTATGATGACTATCTTGGCAGAAGACTATTTAACAAGATCAATAGGGTTAAGAATGAGAAACATATACCCAATGTGCTCTCGACGCAAGAGCTAAATGCCATGATCAATAACACAAAGAACGAGAAACATAAGCTGATAATAAAATTATTGTATGCAAGCGGCGTTCGGGTAGGTGAACTTGTCAAGTTAAAAGTTGCTGACCTGGATCTAGATAATGGGTTTATCAGGGTTATGTATGGCAAGGGGAAAAAAGACAGGCTGACTGTAATGTCAAAGATGTTATGCAGAGAACTTTTTGAATATCTTAAATATAGGCCGCATAATTATTACCTGTTCCAGAACAGCAAAGAAAGCCACCTAACCACACGTGCAGTCCAGGAGATAGTAAAGACATCAGCGATAAGATCAGGCATCAAAAGAAGAGTATATCCACATGCATTAAGGGCAAGCTTTGCTACGCACTTATACGATCGAGGAACCCAGCTTCAGAAGATACAAAAGCTCATGGGACATGCTGATGACAGAACAACTAAAGGCTATACAAAGTCTGCAGTGATAGACATAAAGGATGTAATAAGTCCGCTGGACAACCTAGAGATTATTGCTGGCAAGTGCCCATAACATCATTTATCTTAAGACAGATTGCCTTTTTTTCTTAACCTTTACTATGACATCCCTAAGTTTGGCAACCTTCTTCTTAAAATCTTTAACATTCAAATGGCCTGCAACATATATTGTGTGAGATCTTCTGTCAAGGTCAATATGCCTTGGATGGTCTGGAAGAAGCGCGTGTTCAATGCCCCTTTTTACAGTATACATGGAACCTGGATTGTTTGATATGACCTCGACATCATACCTTGGGACTTGTTTTAGAACATTTTTTGCCCTAGTAAGCTGCATTAGTTCAATATGCCTCATGTGCTCGAAAAGCTGTGCTTGAGCACCTGTAGGGAAAAGATAAGCATAAATCACTACCAATTGGTTGCGATAGACATAGCTATTTGCTTATCAAAAACTATATAAACACTGATTTTATGCTTTATCTTGGGTGGTTTACATGGGAATTATGACAGATATGATGACAGATATCACTAAAACTGATCCTGAGGTTGCTAATGCTATAAATGAAGAGCTTAAGCGTGCTCAGGACGGAGTAGAGATGATCGCTTCTGAGAATTTTGTATCAAAAGCAGTTCTTCAAGCTATGGGCACTGTCCTTACTAACAAGTATTCTGAAGGTTATCCAGGCCATAGATATTATGGTGGGAATGAGATAGTTGATATCACTGAAAATCTTGCTATAGAACGTGCCAAAAAACTTTTTGGCGCAGCGCATGCAAATGTACAGCCCCATGCTGGTTCTCAAGCAAACATGCAAGCTTATTTTACAATATTAAAACCAGGAGATACGATCCTTGGGCTTAACTTAGCGCACGGCGGTCACCTAACACATGGCAGCCCTGTAAACTTTTCAGGTAAGATGTATAATATTGTTCCTTATGGTATTGATGTTGAGACAGGAAGAATAAATATGGATGAGGTTAGGGAACTAGCACAAAAGCACAGGCCAAAACTTGTATTATCAGGTTTTTCAGCTTACCCAAGGACACTTGATTTTAAGAAATTTAGAGAGATAGCTGAAGAAGTGGATGCTTATCACATGGCTGATATCGCGCACATCGCTGGCCTATGCGCAACTGGAGTACACCAAAACCCTATGCCTTATTGTGATATTGTAACGACTACTACTCATAAGACACTTCGCGGACCGCGTGGTGCTATGATACTTTGCCAGGAAGAGGATAGGTTAAAGGATAAATACTGCCCTGATGAAAAGAAGAACCTCGCGCAGAGGATTGATTTCTCAGTTTTCCCTGGAACACAAGGAGGGCCACTAGACCATATCATCGCTGCAAAAGCAGTAGCATTTGGTGAGGACCTTAGGCCAGAGTTTAAGACATACAGTGAACAGATCGTAAAGAACGCAAAGGTATTAGCGCAGACATTGATGGATAATGGAATGAAACTTGTGTCAGACGGAACAGACAATCATCTGATGCTTATCGATGTATGGGCAAGCTCAAGATGTTCTGGTAAAGAAGCAGAGCTTGCGCTTGACAAAGCGCACATCTACACTAACAAGAACATGATCCCTACTCCAGAAGGAGAATTGCCTTTAGATTCACGGGGGAAAAAGGTCGGTACACCTTTCAATCCAACAGGAATAAGGATCGGAACACCAGCTTTGACAACACGGGGTTTAAGAGAGCCTGAGATGGAGACCGTCGGAAAGGCTATTGTCAAAGTTCTGAACAATTTCAGTGATGAAGGTGTTCTAAGATCAGTAAGCCAAGATATACTGGAACTTTGCAAAAAGTTCCCATTATATCCTGGACTTGGGATATTAAGGTGATAGGTGACTTTGAAAAGGAGCAAAATTTGCAGGGATTGATCTAGGCTTATAATCTGGGTATTTTTGTGTGAACATATATCCTAAGAATTGGTTACGTTTCACTTCTACAGTGGTCTGGTATGAATCCTTGCCACCTAGTACCATAACAAAGGAATTTTTTATGCATGGTGCATGGTAAGCGCCGACTATCGGTATAGGAAAATAGCCTTGGCTGATAAGGGTATCAATCTTAGCATTGATGCTTTCATGGTATTTAGTCTCAGTCTGATACAAAAGTTTGCCAAATGTGAAAAGTCTTGCATAGTCATCATCAGTCAAAGGCGCTTTTAAAGCTGTATTTACTGGAGCTTTAAATTCGTCAGCTGGGTTAAAAGTCTGCCCTACAGGAACGCTTAATATGATATCGATCTTTTCCCATATTTTTGCTGTCTCGCTCAATACTGTGAGATAGTCTCTTCCAAAAGTGGATTTACGATGGTCTACTCCACAGAACTGCCAGTCAAATTCGCTTGTTATAAGGCTTTCAGGGATCAAACCATGATAGGCTCGAGCCTGGTCCTTGGTTAAGATTTTGCTACCAGTATCTATACCTTCTGCGATAAACACTAGCTTATATTGGGAAGCGATCTGGTCCAAGACAGGCAGCATGCTTCTGAACAATTCTTCGTCTTCACCAGTTGCTAAAACGCGTGTTGGGTCCAGATCATTAGGATCAGCATGGGCTACTCCAAGCGTGAGGCTGTCTTCGAGAGATAGTCGGCCTGGAAAATTATGGCCTGTTGCTACTTGTTTGATCTCTTCATGCCAGTCAAAAGATCTTTGCGCATATGCTTGAAGTTGGGGAGTTTCAGGGTTTAGATACCATGCGCCAGCAGCAACTGTAAAACCAGCAATTATCACTGAATAAGCAAAAGTTCTCCTTTTCCTTGAGGTTTGGGTTGCCCTATTTTGCAGTATCTCGGTCAAAGTTGTTTTGTCAACACCATACTGCTTAGCAAGCTTTTTGATCACCCGTTCTGCACGTTTCTTTTCAGGAGCAGAGCTACCAGCGCTCATGCGAGATCTATAATCAGAGTATATCTTTAATTCAAGGTCATTGTCCATATTAGTTTAATATCCAGTTGTGTTTTTAAAGGTTTAGGTTTGTTACTACCTGTTGGTTAATAATTAACTAGAAGATATTTTATGGAATTTTCAATAAATTTATATTATATGTGTCCATTCCTTTTGGTATGACAGCTGAAATCATAGATGGAAAGGCAGTTGCTTTGAAGATAAGGAGTGAGATCAAAGAGAAAGTCTCCAAGATGAAGCAAAAGCCTGGGCTTGCTGTTGTGATTGTCGGTGATGATCCTGCTTCTCAAACATATGTTAATATGAAGGAAAAGGCATGCAATGAGATAGGTTATTATTCAGAAAAGATTGAGATGTCAGCAAAGACAACAGAAAAAGAGTTGCTGAAAAAGGTTTCTGAGCTTAATAATAATCCTAAGATACACGGGTTTATCGTGCAACTTCCACTACCAAAGAATATAGATGAAGACAAGATAATTGATGCTATCTCTCCTAAAAAAGATGCTGACGGTTTTCATCCTGTAAGTGTTGGGAATTTGCTTCTTGGAAAAAAGGGAATTGTATCTGCAACACCTAAAGGGATAATGAGGCTTCTTGATGAATATAAAGTGGAGCTTGAAGGTAAGCATGCTGTTGTTGTTGGAAGAAGCAATATTGTGGGAAAGCCAGTCTCGCTTCTTTTGCAGCAGAGAAACTGTACTGTAACTATGTGCAATTCACGGTCAAAGCCTCTTGACTTCTATACAAAGCAGGCTGATATACTGGTTGTTGCTGCTGGAAAACCAAATCTTGTCACTGGAGATATGGTCAAGGAAGGGTGCGTCATAATCGATGTTGGAACAAACAAGGTCGATGGTAAGCTTGTTGGTGACTGTGAGTTTGAAAGCTGCAAAGCAAAAGCATCAAAGATTACTCCTGTACCTGGTGGTGTTGGGCCGATGACTATCGCTATGCTTCTTGAGAACACAATAGATTGTATGAACAATTAGCTTTTTAAACTGTTTCTTAATCAGATAGTATATGGAATATCAAGATATCACTCCATTTACTGTAGGCAGCTATTTTGTAGCAGGATGGTTTCCAACAACCTCATTATATGTTGGATTGGACAAAGAGACATTAGAGAAAGTGGTACTTAAGGCAAGCGATCTAAGGCATGTGGTCAATCCGAATGAGAATGCTCTTGACATGTCAAAGGTTATTCTTGAAAGAGAAAAAAGCCTTATGGACAAGCTTGATCACAAATACATATGCCCTGCAATTGAGGTAGTCAAGGGCGAAGAAGATGATGTAGATTTCTTGGTGATGCCTTATCTAAGTAACACTACACTTAATGATTGGCTTGTACATGATGCTAAGCAGGTAAAATTTCTTTATCTTGGTCATGTTGCAGAGGCTTTAGAACATGCTCACAGCAGAGAGATCATGCACCGAGATATCAAGCCAACCAATATCGCAGTCAATGGCCATGGCACATTGTTTGACTGGGGCAATGGTTATGAGCTATCTCGGCCTTGGGTGGTTGGTGACTATGGGAGAGGCACTTATAATTTTATGAGCCCTGAACAGGTTTCAATCATGCAGCCAACACCAGAACAGGATGTATTTGGTTTTTGTGTTACTGCCTATGTTATGCTAACTACTCACTTTCCTTATAGGGCAACTGCAAGAGGCTCTGATTTCAGGCAATTTGACGCAAGAGGTCAAGAATTGGAAGGCACAGGTGATTTTGCAAAACTTTGCATCAAAGGGCTGAATATTGATCCTGCAAAAAGACCATGTATCAGCCTTTTAAAAGAAGCCTGTTATGAGGCAGCAACGCAATAAGTTAGAGGGCAGATAATTTTAACATATTGTTTAAGGATCTTTTTGCCATCTTAATCGCCAATAGTCTGCAGCTGCAGACAAAGCTGGAAATTGAAGCTTAGCTAATCCTTTAACATGGTCATAGATGTTTAAGACATGTTCCAATGAAGCTAATTGCCTTTGTGCTTTAGGTGTGTACCCATCTCTTAAGATAGATAGTCTTAACCCCTTTGCACGCATAGGTAAAGTGCTATGTGATACATCCTCTGGGGTCATTTCTAATTGTAATGCCGCACCCATCAAAGCATATACTAATTCTAAGGCAGAATACCTTTGATCTGGCTCTGGGTCAAGGCACCTTTTTACAATAGGCTGCAAGGGTCCAGGTAGTATATCAAGAGATTTATATTCCTGATTTAATATTGCTCGAAGGCAAGAACCTACACACCCCTTGTTTTTAGTACCATTGATTGCAAAAGGTACATCAAGTACTGATTGGCCTGTAAAAGCTTCATAGATTATCATGCCCATGGTATATATATCTGATTGTATTGAAATTTTATCTACATGCCCTTGTTGCAGCATCACCTGGTCTCTTGATAAATACCAAGGAGTGCCATCTAAGGATGAAGGGCCTTTTTTTGGATCAACTATTTTTGCGATACCATAATCTGTAATTTTTACATCTTCACCATTGTTATGCACAAGAATATTTTCTGGCTTAAGGTCTCTATGTATAACTTTTCTTTTATGAAGAGAGTATACTCCTTCAGCAGCTTTTATCAAAACCCTTAATGTTTCATTTATTGCGGCTTGATCTTTTTTGTCAGGCCTTAAATCATTTAGAAATTGTCTAAAATTCACACCAGGCACATATTCCATTATCAGATGCAAGATTCCTTCATGTCCAGGCCATTGGTAATTGCCGCCATTAAACTGATGAACAATTCGGCCATTATACGGGTCATCGCCATTTGTGTAAAGTGGCGTGTTGCCTATTGAGAATTCCATGTGCACTCTCCTTTCTAGTACTTGCCTTTGCGCTGCTGGTTTTTCAGCAAACATCCCATTTGGTTGTTTTGTCTTAAGGTATGATGGCTTAAATACTTTTAACACCGCATCTGCCCCATCATATTTTATCTTAAATATCCATCCACAACCCCCGCTTGGAAGAGAAACTGTGTAACTTGCCTGAATCTCTTGACCATAATCAGAAAATGCCCGATCAATAGCTTGTGCACTGGGTTTAATCTCATCATTATGGATTTCATCCAAGGCATCTTCTAAGGTAATCTCATGTTGTTTTCGTCTGGATAACCTTATTACTCTCCTACCATCCTCAAAATGCATCTGTCCAGGTTTAATACTAGCATCAAGACTATCTAGATGAGCATCCAATGATTCAATAATATCTGTATTATGTCCTGTATCCATTTTTGATAACCTGAGAATTGGTATTGTAGAATCGTGGTGTTTTATAAATCTTTGCATTGAGTTATAAATTATATAAA
>JAHJBD010000005.1 GCA_018813725.1 Nanobdellota archaeon
AATATAATGGCAGAAAGATTATCAGACAATGTATGGAAGATCAATGTAGATTCAAACATTTATGTTGTTGAAGGATACACAGTCATTGATACAGGCCCACGTATGTACAGACAGGATGTGATCAACGAGTTCAGCAAGATAACAGATGTAAACAAGATCAAGAGAGTGATATTCACACACCTTCATTACGACCACATGGGAAATTTTGACCTTTTCCCAAATGCAGAATTTTTTGCTTCAGAACAGGAGATAAGTGACTTCAACCTAGATCCGTTAGGCGCAACAGTCGGCCTGGACCCTTTACTGCTGGCAAGATTCAAGAAGATCAAGCTTCAGCCAATTTCAGGAGAAGGTTTTGAGATAATAGGCACACCTGGACATACTAAAGGTTCTATATGCCTATTTTATGCCAAAGATAAGATCCTTTTCACAGGAGATACAAGATTTGAGGAAGGATACGGAAGGCTAGATCTGCCAACATCATCTCCAGAGGATATGCCTAGTTCGCTTGACAAGATAGAAAAGATAGATTACAGGATTCTAGCCCCAGGCCATGATTATTGACAAGATATTTATACTAAGTTAACCTACTTCTTTTTGGGGATATTATTGATAAGATTCGAGCCTAGGTTATACCAACAGACAATATTCAATTCTTGTACAGGTAAGAATACCCTTGTTGTGCTTCCGACAGGCATGGGCAAGACAAATATTTTCCTTATGCTTGCAGCGCATAGGCTCAAGCTCTACCCAAACAGCAAGATACTTTTCATCGGCCCTACAAGGCCATTGATAGACCAATACCTAGAAAGCTTCAAGAAAGATTTTGAGATCAGTGAGAGCCAATTGGCAGTATTCACAGGCAATGTTAAGCCTGAAAAAAGAGAAGAGTTATGGAAGTCATCTAAGATCATATTCTCAACACCACAAGGATTAGAAAATGACATAATCTCAAGACGTATCAAACTTGAAGAAGTTTCATTATTAGGAGTTGACGAAGCCCACAGGGCAGTTGGAGATTATGCGTATGTGTTTGTTGCAAAACAATATCAGGAAAAAGCACACTATCCAAGGATTCTTGCCCTTACAGCTTCTCCTGGTTCTGACATAGAGACTATCTCAGAGGTATGCAAAAATCTTTACATCGAGGACATTGAAGTAAGGACAGATGATGACCCAGATGTTAAGCCATATATCCAAGATATAAATATCGAATGGGTCAAAGTTGACCTCCCTCAAAATCTGCTAGATACCCATAAGTACCTAAAACTATTCCTCACAGACCGTCTTGAGAAACTAAAAGCATTAGGTCTGCTACACAGGACAGATACAAAGTTTGTAAGTAAAGCAGATCTGCTTCAGATGCAAGGTCAGCTTCGAAGCAGAGCATCCCAAGAGAAGGATTATACTATATGGAGCGCAATATCTGTGCTGGCAGAGATAATGAAGATGCAGCACGCACTAGAGCTTCTTGAGACACAAGGTGTTGCTGCACTGCACGCATACCTCCAAAAGCTTAACCATGACGGGTTTAAGGCAAAGACAAAAGCCATACAAAACATTGTTAAGGACCTTAATTTCAGGACAGCACTTATCAAGACAGAAAAGATGTATATGGAAAAGATAGAGCACCCAAAGCTGATCGAGCTCCAGAATATCGTAGAAGCAGAAACCTTAAAGGATCCTGGCACAAAGATGATCATCTTCAACCAGTATAGGGACAATGCAGTAGACATTGTAGAAAAGCTCAACGCACTAAAAAGTGTAAAAGCCAACCTTTTCGTAGGCCAGACTAAAAAAGGCGAATCAGGTATGACCCAGAAAGTCCAAAAAGAAGTATTGGATAAGTTCAGGGCAGGAGAATTCAATGTCCTTGTTGCAACCTCTGTCGCAGAAGAAGGTCTTGACATCCCAAGGGTTGACCTGGTGATCTTTTATGAACCCATACCTTCTGCAATAAGGCATATCCAAAGGCGTGGAAGGACAGGAAGGCAGGAAAAAGGCCGTGTGATAATACTCATGACCAAGGATACGAGAGATGAAGGTTACAGATGGAGCGCGCATCACAAGGAAAAAAGGATGCACAGGACACTTAAAGACCTAAAGAGCAACCTTGCGAAAGTGATAGCCCCTAGAGAGGTTCAAGAGCGCATTGACAATACTGATGAGACAATAATTTTCGCAGACCATAGGGAAAAAGCATCTGGCGTCATCAAAGAGCTCATCAACCTTGGGATAAGATTAAATCTAGATAAGCTCGAATCAGCAGATTACCTGTTATCCTCAAGAGTAGGCGTAGAATTCAAGACAACAGAAGACTTTGTCAACTCAATCATCGATGGAAGGCTGCTGATGCAGACCAAAGGGTTAAAACACAACTTTGAAAGGCCGCTGATCATTATAGAAGGTGACCAGGACATATATTCTATAAGAAACATCCATGCTAATTCGATCAGGGGCATGCTTGCCACAATAGCTGTGAGTTATGGTGTTCCTATGATATATACAAAGAATCCTAGGGAGACTGCGTCACTTCTTCAGATAATTGCCAAACGTGAACAGCAGGAGACTGGAAAAAATTTCACACCGCACTCTGAGAAACGAGTATCGACATTAAAAGAACAGCAGGAATATTTCATCTCATCCCTTCCAGGCATCGGGATGACATTGGCAAAGCCGCTTCTAAAGGGATTTGGGTCAGTAAAGAGTATTATTAATGCAGAAAGAGAAGAGCTCGAGAAGATAGAGAAGATAGGCCCAAAGAAAGCAGAAGAATTAAAGAAAGTATTTGACAGTGAATATAAAAATTAATGTCTATATCTCACGTCAACAACCACTCCATTCAAAGGTATCTGCACTCTTGCTTCTTGCTTTTCTAGGCAACAAAGGCTACAGTACAAAGATTGATACTGGTCCATCACATGCAACCCGTCTTCCAGCTCTGCACTGCAATGAAAGTAACTGCAGTTAACTGCTTGATCCAACTCAACTTGTGGTAGATGGATATGTAATCCCTCTGCTGTATTTGCTGTGAATCGGCCTTGAGTTTGATTACTTGTAAACATTTTAAAGATGGATTCTCAATCTCAAATAAAAAACTTTAGAAATTTAAGCTTTGTAGCCTTTTTACCCTTTCTTCGACAGGCGGATGTGTAGAGAAAATTTTCCATAATCCCTTACCCCTGAATGGATTAGATATAAAAAGATGCGCCGTGGTCTCTGTCTGAGAGTTTACCTTTAAAGGCACATGCTTTGTTGCACTCTCAAGCTTCTCAAGAGCGCTTGCAAGACCCAAGCCACTGTGCAGTGTTTTAGCAGCAGATTCATCAGCCAGAAATTCCCTTGACCTTGATATTGCCAATTGTATTATTGCTGCAAGTATTGGTGTGAGTATTGCTAAGACCAAAAATTCAAGCCCAGACCCTCCGTCCCTGTCACGCCCTCCAAACCCTCCGAAAATCGCAGCCCATCTTGCCATCATTGCAACATAAGAGATTACTCCTGCGATGGTTGCAGCAGTCGCTTGTATAAGTGTATCTCTATTTCTTATATGAGATACCTCATGAGCAATAACACCTTTAAGCTCGTCCTTATTAAGAAGCTCCATAATACCTGTAGTTACTGCGACAGCTGCATGCTTTGGATCACGGCCTGTGGCAAACGCGTTGGCCCAGGCTCCGGGTATGATATAAACTTTAGGCATAGGAATATTTGCAAGGTGAGCTACCTCATGGACTATCTTATGGAGTCCAGGTTCTTGTTTTTCACTAACCTCTTTTGCCCTATATATTGCCAGCACAATCTTATCAGAAAACCAATAAGATCCAAAATTCATTATGACTGCAAATATTATCGCTATTGTAAGCCCCTGCATCCCGCCGATAAGATTGCCTACCCAAAGCAATAGTCCAGTCAATAGCCCAAGTAATATTACTGTCTTGAATTGGTTTTGTAATGTCATGCAAGGATGTATGGTTTGATAATATAAAAAGCTAATGGATTTCCAATCTTAACCCCTCAATATGGCTGAACTTAGTATTCCTCCGCAGCCACTCTCTAAACTTATTGTCAACCTTTGCCCCAACTTGCTGCAGTCCTGAATTAAGTTTGCCATAGAGCTCTTTTCCTTTCTTATCAAAATCTGTCAGGATTATTACCTCTTGCTCAGCAAGTTCCTCAATGATCCTAAACAACGGCACCCTTGATAATGATACAATATCGTTCATGACCCCAACCCCACGTAACCCTCTGATATCTTTTATCCCTTCTGCAACAATCAGTTTACCAGATAGGTTTACTTCATCCACCCATTCTTCTAAAGAATTCATTTTTTCAATTTTCTTTTAAGATATTTTTTGATCTTATCAAGAGTTTTCTTCTCTTTGTTTCTCTCAAGGATAGCAATACCAGCAAGGATCATCAAGATTCCCTGTAAGATAGGGAGGAAAAGCCCGAGTATCCCTAATCCTATCAGAGCCCATCCACAAAAATCCTTGAAAAGTTCCTTAAAATTCCCCATATTTTCCCTCAAAATAATCATTTAGTATCTGTTCATGATCAAATGCTAGTTCAGGCAGATTGTCATTTGTAAACACCTTAGCCAATTTTGCATCATCCATGCCTTTCAGTTCTCCAGAGCCTTTTGCAGTGAACACTATGGAGATGGTATGCCCCCTTGGATCCCTTTTAGGGTCTGAATATGTATGAAACTGCTTAAGCTCAGTAAGCTCTAGATTAGTCTCTTCCTTTGCTTCACGGACAGCAGCATCCTCGACTGTCTCTCCGATATCCACAAATCCTCCAGGTATTGCCCAGCCATAAGGCGGGTTTTTTCTATCTATCAGTACTATGCCGCCTTGATAAT
>JAHJBD010000057.1 GCA_018813725.1 Nanobdellota archaeon
ATTATATAATAAGATTTATACATATTAAGTGATATTTAAAGATTAGGATTATTTTGATTATTAGATATGTAATAGTAATATGTCTACATACTAAGTGATATATAAAGTTTTGCAAGAAAATTACAAGGTAAGGCATAGATTTATTTTACATCAATAAGAATGCGCTGATAATCGCTAAGGCCTTCTGGATCTGTAATATTGACCACAAGGCAATGCTGGCCAACGTCTTCAAGCACTGTAGTTAAATTTGCATCTTTGGAAGTGATCCTTGTTAATCCGTCTGTCTGTAAGATGCCTTGGGTATATGCGAGTGATTGCTCCCAGATATTGCCTGATGCTGATGGCCAATCTGTATCAAATTCAACTTGAGGGCATGCATCATAAAACGGCCTATCTGTTTTCCAACCAGAGTATGTATAAGTGAGAGAATCTTCATCAGGGTCTATGCCCCTTGGTATAATGTGAATCTTGTCCCCTCTTGAGACAATGAGATTATATTGTGCAATCAGACCAGCATCTGTTTCTAAAATAGGGTTATAAAGTGCATATGGATCAACGCCATATGCATCATCAAGATAATGGTAATAATCATAATCTCTAGTAACCTTAAGATCTATAAGATCAAGAGCAGGCCTCCTATTCTGTAATCCGAAATAAAAGCTTATTGGCTCTCCATCAACTATTGACTTGAAATCCGTGATATTTATCACATAAGAGTATCCTGCTGAAGCTGGACAGCTAGGCATGCCTGCGCAAGGTTGGTTTATTCTTGTCGCAGAGATGTTGCCATCTGAACAAGAAACATTACATATATCACGTTCCATCGATGAGATATTGAATGTGCAGCAGGTTTTCAGTTCTGAAATATTGGTGATATTATAGAATATGTTTACTTTGTCTTCAGCTACAGTATGCCAAAATACCTCAAAAATCTTCTTGAACCTTACATCAAGATCGTAATTGAACTTTGATACCTTGGTTATAGGCGGTTTTCCTTTGAATGAGATGATCAATGGGTAGCTTAGCTGGAATGTTATGTCATCCTCCCCAAATGTGACATTAGATCTTATCTCACCTTGGGTTATGTTATATCCAAGCTCAGCCTTGAAAGATGAAAAGTCAATACATGAGTTTACACTCTTAACCAGGTATTGGTTGAGACGGACCTGAAGGTTATCCGTACCATAGGTTGCAGGGTCACAAGATCTTCTGACTATCTCGCTTGTAGCAACATTTGGAGACTTTGCACTTTGATCACAAAGAGAGGGCATCTTGTTAGTGCCTGAGAAAACAACTGCCCGGCCATCTGTTTTACTTACCTTGAGTGCAGGTGTGCCAGCAGGTATACTTGGTACAAGGCTCTGGTTTTTCGAGTAAGGATAACCTGGTGTTGAAACATAAAAGTCGCTTAAACCATCGTATTGTTTGGTCGATACATAATAAGCCCTATATTCGGTTCCAGATATATTTAATGGCAAAAAACTGGGACCATAACCTGTAAATATCAATCCTGAATCCACCTGGTCCCGATAGAGCCACCCCCCTTGTTTACCCGCGAGCAGTATTGATCCTTTTGCTGCAAGCTCGAGGCAGGACTGCACATATTCTGTCAGGGAAGTCCTTTGCATAAAATCATCATAGGCTTTCTCTACGCGCTTGTCAACCCCTGCTGAAGTGACTTTTGACCTTACATAGAACAAAAAGCCGACTAGGATGAGCATCACTATGAAAAGTATCAAGAATACCGTTATCTGGGACTTTTTCATTTTACCTCTTTTGGTAAAAAATAAGATGCAGAAAATATAAAGGTTTTGATTTGTGGCTAAATTTTTTCTCTGCAGATTTCGTAAGCTTTCGCATAAGTGCCCACATTTAGATAACTGCTCCTATCACCAATTTCTTTGACTAAATCCCCAGTATAATATCTGTAACCGCCGTTTTCTATGTTGAATTGTTGGTCAATTAAGTCTGGCTTTCTTAGGCCATAGGTAGTAACATAACTGTATATGTTTTGTCCGTCCCATTGAATCTCTTGCCAGATTGCGCGACCATCCCCCGCGCTTGTAGATTTATACCATTGAAATTGGCCGTTCTTGAATTGTGTTTGTTTATCATAATAAGAAGCCCTTTGGATTATTTCACTAAAAGATCCAGTTAAATCCAAATCAAACCTGCATTCTTTAAAGTTAAGTGGGGTTGGTTGAGAGGGAGTGGTTGAGGGAGAGATATCTTCAAAAACCACTTCAACTGGGATGTATGTAGCATAAAAAGATTCAGGATAACAATGGCCTGCAAGACTATCCAAATACCCTTCTTGGCAATTTCCTCTTTCTAACGGTTCTTTTAATATCCATGAATCAAAAGGATTTCCGTTGCTGTCTACCTTGTTGTCTTTTTTCGCTACGTAGTTAGGGTTTTCAGAATTGAAAAGTACTTTAACCTTAACAAGGGAGCTAGCAAGAACACAGTTGCCACCAATACCAACAAAGCCAGAACCACAATCTTCTAAATCTAGTTGGAACAGCCCGCCAGCTGATGCAGGATTATTGCTTGGCAAAAACAAGTATTCTTTCCATCCTGTTGAGCCTAAACTCCAATCAATAGTATCGCCTGCTGGGGGTGGAGTTGAAGGTTGAGAGGGGGTGGTTGATGGAGTTACTCCTACAGGGCAACGTAACTCGCATAGGCCAATCTGATTGCCATTGGAATCATGATCGCAGCATTCACTGCAGCCGTCAGCAAGGGTAGTGCAGCGGTTAGTTGTTGCAGAATTAGACATCCCCTGTATGGGATTAGATAAACTGGGCATTATTGTGGGGTGCCATAGAATATCTGCGTAAGTGGCCTATTTGATCTCGGCCCATTACCATTAAGAGTTACTGTTGGCAGATTTGCATTCTCAAGATAAAATACCAGCATATCCTGAACCTCTGTGCGTTCGAATGCTGAGGGGTTAGAGAAGTATTGGCCCAGCCTTGATCTTACTTCGTTTCGCACTGCAGATATGCTTATTGTTACTGGTATCGCATAGTTTGCTGCTGCATATACAGGTGCTACCATATCACCTGAAGTCAATTGCCCAGCTGAGTTACCATTTGGAGCTACATGAGCCGAGATGTAAAGTTTTGGCGAATGGTCAGATTCTGATGGGAGGTAAGCATACACCTTAGTCCCGGCATCTTGTACAGCAAAATATGATTTTTGCAGGAGATTGACATGTTTTGTGTCAACATCAATATGTGTCCCCCGAGGGGCATATTGCCTTGTTGTCTTATCTTTTGTATGTTTCAAAAAATTGGGCTTTGCAATCTCTTCGCCGATACTCTCCCAGTCTTCTGCAGTATCATCAAGTACAGGCCCCCATGTGCTTCCAAATACCTTAATTCTCGCAGATCTTGGGTTTGTCTTCTCATTGTACCTCGTTATCACAAGCGCTGCCTTATCGATGATGGCATCATTTGGCAGCCTGTCTGTATCAAAACCGAGGTACAGCCTTTGTCCAGTGGATACTCTTCTTGAAGAGGTAGTCTCCAAAGGCCAATAGGTGTAATCAGAGGTATCTACAAGTTCATAAGCAGATACGCTTCCACCGATACCATGATCTGTTCGAGAGGATAAAATCCCGCCAAAGCTATTAAATTTTAGCCTTGCTGCGCAATTTGAGCCATCAAAATCAAAACCTGTTGGACAGCATACGCTTTGGCCGCCTTCATTGCTTTCATGATATCCTTGACCGCAGATTATGGCTTGGGCTTTGCCTATCAAAATGATTATACCCATCGCCAAGATTAAAATATATGATCTCTTTTTCATTTTGTAACAGTCATCTCATAAGGTGAATCTACACCGTGATATTCCAGCTTGATTATATGTGTGCCTGTGTATGTAGCTGTTATGGATTTGCTTCCGATAACTTCTGTGCCAGTTTCGTATTTTTGGTAATTGTCAATAGTAGCGTATCCATTTGATTCTGGGGATAAAAGGGTGTATTGTATGCCTTTTGGGGTATTAGAACTGTCAGCGAGCCTGAAACTTGTGGTTAAGGTATCTCCTGCGACAAGGTCAATCTTGTAGTGCCTTGTGGTGTAATCCTCTGTAAGGTATCCAGTATATGTCCCTGAGCTGATAACTGGCGCAGAACCTATTGTTGTAGAGCCTGAAATCACTGTTGTGCTTAAAGGAACCCAAGAGCTGCCAACACATTTCTTTGTCCCGTCGTCTGATGTTGCGTGTTCTACGCATGTTTGTGAATAAGTGAACTTGTAGGGAACATAATCCTGAATATTTTTCTCTATCTTTACATAATGGCTGCCGCCTAATGAGGTTTTGATCAACTTTGATGCGATCACTAGGCTTGAGCTGCAGCCGACAACCGGAGAAACCGGCTCTTCAGCATTATAGCCGTGAGCCAAATCCTTAATAAGGGTATACTTAAGCCTACAGGTGTTGCCATCAGTATTATCAATCTCAAATTCCATATTAACCTCTGTTGGCCCGATAATCTCGATCTTATATAGGTTTACAATATTGATCAGGTCGATGAGGTCATAATAATATCCTGGATTGATCAGCGGCGCATTCACTGGATCTGCTGTGCCGTCTATTGTGCTTCCTTGTGAAGGGGCATTACAGCTGCCGTCGTCTGTGTTAGCTAATGGATCATAGTTGTCTGCTTCAGAGTTAGTACATCCGTATACAATTTGACTTTCTGGACAGCACAGGCCCCAATTTTCATGAGTGCAGCAATATTCCTGTGCAGAAGGGGTTATATCAGGGTAAGCAAACTCAAGCGCTGTTGAGCACCAGCCATAATCCGGGTCTGCATCGTGGTCTGATTGGGCGGCTGAACATATATTATATGTTGGCGGCTCTGAAACCTGGGATTCTATACAGCAAACCTTGTTTGTGAATATGCTGTTGCATCCATCCACATAACCTGAAGAGGAATATGATAATAGGCATATATCATTATTGCAATCATTTGAGATATAGCAGCTGCTGAATGGGCCGCCTGAAAGGCATAGTTTTGTTGGATTGGCATTTGGATCATAGGCAAGCTGGCTGCCTGGCTCTCCAGAGGCTAATGAGATTAGGGATAAGCCTGGACACTGGGTTGTCTGTGAAATCGACCCTTCAATATCGCAGCATAGGCTATAAGGATAATTGGAAGGATTATAAGCTGCTGGGTTTGCACCCCCAGTATCTGCTATAGAGATTACACCTAAACCATTAATGCAGGATCCTGCCACAATTGAGCATACCCCCCAGGAATCTTCAAATTCCGAGTACTCCCCGCCAATAAGGCTGCATTCGCCGCCCAAAGGCATGAAATCTGTATCGCATACAAACTCGCATTTTCTGGTCGATGTACAGCTTGATACGACGTAGGCTTTATCCTTGTCTGCTGTCGTGACACCTGACTTATCATTAAGACACACTTGGGTGTTATCTGGCTGTGGGCCGCATTGGTTAGGTATGCAGCCACCATTTGAGTAATGCTGTGTTGCGCTGCAGCAGAGATTGTTATCTGGATGGTAGCCTGTGATGCATGACCATCTGCATTCTCCTTGCCCATAGCTAGCCAGCATCTCAATAGGGCCATATCTCTCGTCAGTCCATGTTTGGGTGAACATTCCTGCTGTGCCAACATCATCATTCCAAACTGCATGGGCAGGAGGCTGTGAAGAGCAGAGTTTTTCCTGGGCATAAGGAAGTTTCCTTATATACAGATAAGCATAAGCTGTTCCCTCATTGTTGTTCGCATCTTTTACCTTAACCTGCACAGTATACCTCTTGGTAATTGGCCCTGGTTCTGGTATATCGTAGGTATTTGTTGCCTTATTCTGGCTTGCAGCATAATCTTGGTCAAATGAAAATTGGTGGTCAAAGTCCCAGCTGTATGTCACAGGCCAGTTGCATATGTCTGCTATCGCGTTAAATTCTATTGATGCAGATGTTTGGTCGTAAGGTATTACATATTCAAAGCTTCCTAAATATGATCCAGAAACAGCAGAATCGTTTTGGGTCGCATTAGAAGACATACCTGTGATGATGGGCACACCTAATACAGTCTCTCCTGTAAACCTTAGTCTTGTCTTCGCAGTAAGGTCAGTCCATAAATCCCTTCCTAGAGGGAACCTCGAAACTACATAAGTGTTTATACTGTCGTTAGCGCATGACACCCTTCCTGCTGAGCCCACCACAAGCTCATCATAGTTCTTGATGCTGTCGCAGATCTTTCCAGGTATACAGGTATAAGTTACTGAAGTGAAGTTCTTGTTTTGATACCTGTCTTCAGGGTTTACATAAACCTCTTCTGATATCCCTCTGACCTGTCTTGGGCCGTCTCTTGCAAGGTAGATCCTGCTAAAGTCTGTCGCGTTATCCACAAAACCATATATCTCGGCAACAGTCTCTATTCCCGGAGTCTTTTGGTTAAAGCTCGGGTCGCGGTTGATGTTCTGGAGCGTCGCCCTTATCCAGTCAAATATTGTCCTGAAAGGGTTCCTGAAAAAGAATGCGACCCTTTGCGGTAAAGAAATATCTGCCAAGCCGATAATTGCTGTGCCTTGCTCTTTGATATCATCTTTTGAAGTGATGATCGATTCAAGCCGGTTGTTCCACCAGACTCTTTGATCGTTTGCGCCGCCGATCTTGCATATATGGAACATGCCATCTTTCTGCATTGCAGAAGAACAGTCGACTGTACCGTAGACTGGCTCGTATGTCTGGAGGAACAATCCAAGATAATTAGAATTTTTTTTGGTTTGGCTCTCTGTCCAGTTGTTTAGGGTCGTACCAAAAAGCACCATCTCCTCTCCGCCAACCTCTTTCATGTATTTAAGCACACAAACCTTATTTACACATTTCTCAGGCACCAATGGCTCTGGTGAACCTGCTGGAGCAGCCTCTGGTGCCCGACTATCAGAACATTGGGCTTTATATTCAAAATAATTAACCAATGGGCCCCTATTAGTGCCACCTTTTACTATATCATAATCTAGATAGTTTAAGGCAGCATCATAACTGTCGCAGAACAATGTGTAATTTGCTAATGTATTTGCCTCTGCTATCTCAAGCATGTGCGCAGCAAGGATCTTAGTCCTTGATGTCCATTCCCCGTTGTCACAGTAATGGTCAAAGATATAATCCTTATCATCTATGCAATTGTCAGTGTTGTCTGCTTCATAATCCACAAAGCATTGGCTGTTATCTGCACAGTAGCCTGATTCTGTCAAGTCCCAGCTGTACCTTAATTCCCTTAAGTCCCATGCCCCTTCAAAACAGGTGTACTTTTCGTTGTCAAGCGTGCCTTCATCAACACAGCCTTTGCTGTCCCAGCATTGGCCTTGCATGCAGCATTCCTGAGGCATGCCAACACCAGAGTCCCAGCCAGCTGTTGCGGTCCTGTTTCTTTGTGTGGCGTTTTTCGGGCTTTCCCATGACCCGTTATATGAGCAGAAATGGCTGCCCCTTATAGAACACCCTGACGAATAGACAATGATGTCGTCTGCAATGTCAGTGAAGCTTTGGTAATCTGTGGTACAACCATAGAATATCCCTTTTTCAACGATGATATTATCATGGTTAGTAACTGTATGGTTGTTCGCGACAAAATTGCCGTTCCAGCATGCGCCAATGCCGTTTTCATCCAGATAATCATCATCTGCACCATCGTCACCGCAGCAACTTGAGCCTGTCCATGTTTTTCCTGCGCCTTCACAAGCAGCCTTGTCTGAGTCTGGCTCGTTTGTGAAAGTGAACTTGTCTGTGCAATAGAAAGTCTCGGTGCCTACTGTCACTGTCTGTTTTGTGATCTTTGCATTTTCTGGCGCAAGGCAGTGATGATGGGTCGTGTTCTGGCCGCAGCAGGCATATATCTCGTTATTATTGCATATGTATTCGTGAAGGGTATTATCGATAGTGAACCTTTGCTTCCTGGTCTGGCCATCATTTTCAAATGTTGCGCTACACTTTAGCCATTTGCTTCCTGGAAGGTAAACATAGTCCGAGCCTGAGCAGGGGATGTAAAGCACTGAACCTATTCCATAAGGATCTATTGCACCATCTATCCAGCTTGAAGACTGGCCGCCATCATAGCAGATGTATCTTCCTGAAGAATACCCGCAGTCAGAATCGTCATCACCGCAGCAGCTGTTCTGGGATACTGCACTTTTCCAATTGTCTTCTGTAACTTCATATCCGCATTGCTTGCACACCTGGTCATTCTTGTCTGCGTCCACAACTGCATTTGAATCTACACAAGCAGTCCAGATTTTGTCCCCTTCGCCGCAGAAGAACGCTTCTTCGCCTGTGAGCAGGTTAGCCTTTTCTGCTGGGTCCTTGGTATAATAATGGAGGTTGGTATTCTGGTTATACAAAGAATACATCGGAGCCAATGTTCCTGTAGTAGGGGCCTGGAATGTTGCAGTATACTTAGTGTAGCCAGGTTCCTGCAAGTTAGCATTTGTGGTGAATAGGTAGTCAAGTGTTGTAGGATTGTAATAATAATATACAGGAGTCCCTGTGTTTTCTACTGCAAAAAATGCCCATGAGCTGGACCAACCAGCATCTTCTTTTTCTCCAAGCTCGGTTGTAGATGCTGTAAAATATGTTGCGCCGCTTTGAGGATTACTTAGAGAGTATACATCTATTCCGCCAAGCTCCCTTATATTAAATGCAGTGCCCTTATCATCCCATGCATTGGTATCGTCATCACCGCAGCAGTTCTGGTCTCCGCCCATGCCAAACCACTCTGCGTCTTTGCCGTCAAAATCTGCATTGTTGCATCTGTATTCTCCTAATGCGTCAAAATCCAGTGTGTATATTATCTCTTCTGTTGAGTGTGTGCCTACTTTTGCCTTATACTGGCCAAGTTTCCAGCACATTGAACTGTCACAAGTGAGGGAGCATGGTGAAGGCGAAACACCATAATATTCCACACCACAGCCTAGGCAGGATACTGCTTCAATATAACATTCTTTTTGAGCGATTATCGCTTCCTCGTTATTCGTATCCAACATTATGTTACCATCAAGGTCGTATTTGGATATTGCTATGCATGCGCTTCTTTGGTATGCATCGTCTGTACCCATGGAGCAAATTGATTGTCCTCCTGTGTTTGTGGCATAACCACAGCTTTCGTCTACTGCAGTTAGTGGGCTGTCGTATGCATAAGGGTAGACAAGGGGGCTAGCATCATCACAATCTTGATAAGGGCATTTGCCTACCTGCTGGTCAGCGGGCAAGGCAAAGAAACCGAAGGTTGGCACCTCTCCTCCTCGGCAGATATCATCTTTTGGAAAACCGTCACTGTCTGCGTCCTCCAACGTTTCGCTCCAAACACAATTGCTATATTGTATGCTGCATTGTGCTTGATCACGGTCATGGCACCTTAAGGGGGTGCCTTGGCAAGTAGTTGAGCGCCAAAGACAGCCTGGCACTGTGTTACAGCTTGCTGATGAAGCGCCAAAGCTTATGCACGGCACTGCTGTACCCCTGCAAGAACCAGGGCTCCCTGACCAGCTGCAGCCTGTGTTTTTGCTACAATCTTGCTCATTATCAATAGCAGAACAAGCAGTTGCTGTGCCGCCACAATTAGTGCATCCAGGAGCTGATATGCAAAGGTTAGAATTACTGTTATAGACTGAGCAAGGAGCTGCGCCAGATGCAGTCAATGCTTCGCAAGAGGGGATAATAGTCTCGCCGCATGCGCCATTCGTAGCGCCGGCAAACTGGCAGGTTGTAGGGCATGTGCACCCAGCAGGCTGTGGGCCGCAACCATCACATTCTATTGCAGAGACAGAAACGCTAAAAGATGCTATTAGTACTATAAGGATTACAATGTATTTACACTTTAACATATTATATTCTCCCACTTAAATGGTTAACCTGATTAAATAATATATAAACCTTACTACTCCTATTAATAGTTTATTATTTTATAGCGATAGTATTTTAAATTTTAATCCACTACTTTAAAAGATGAAGATTGTTGCGCCTTTGGACAATGTTGCTGAAACAGGGGCTTTGCTAAAGGGCGGAGCTGATGAAATTTTTTGCGGGGTCCTCACAGAAAGATGGCAGAAGCTCTATTCAGATATCATCCCACCAAACAAAAGAGGTATGGAATCAAACCTGCACTCTTTTGCAGAACTTGCAAAGGTTGTAAACATCGCACATTCTTATGGTAAAAAGGTTGCTTTAACGCTTAATGCGCCATTTTATTCAGATGAACAGGTTGAGCTAGTAAAAGAGCAAGTTTCTGAAGCAGTCAAAACAGATGTTGATGCCATAATATGTTCAGACCCTTGGCTGATAAGATTTCTGCAAGAGTTTAAGGGTGAAGTGCATATAAGCACCATAGGAGTTTCTCTTAATTCTGAAACAATCTCTTTCTACAAAGCGCTTGGTGCAAAAAGGATAATCCTCCCAAGGCACCTGTCACATGATGAGATTGTTGAACTTTCCAAAAAGAACAGCAACAAAGTTGACCTAGAGATATTTGGGCTTAATGAAAGCTGCGAGAATGTTGATGGCTACTGCGGTTTCTATCATAGGGTGGATGAGTACAATAAGAAACTTTTCTCATGCAGGATACCTTATGACATAGAGATTATCGGGAGCAAGAATATGTCCATAAACAGAAGGATAAAGACAAGGATGGACCATATCAGAAGCTGTTCTTCTATATGCGGGGGATGCAGCATCCCTGAATTCAAGAATGCAGGACTTTCTTTTATCAAGATATGCGGCAGAGGCATGCCAACAAGCTATAAGGTAAAAGACATCAGTTTCATAAGGTTTGTAATCGATAATACTGATAAGATCACCAAAGAAGAAATTAAAAAAAAGTATCTTGAGGTTTATGGGAGGCAGTGCAGCCTAAAAGATTGTTATTACCCTAGATAGAGATGGAAAAAGCAGTTTTTTTCAAAGACCAAAAAAGCCTTGAAGGCAAGGAGTATGATAGATTGTACTATGGCAATGAATTTTGTGAAAGGCTTATCCCTTCTATTGATGATATTAAGAAAGTGATAGAATTTGTCAAAGATAAGCGAGTAAACTTTAGTTTTGTAACACCTTATGTTACAGACAAAGGTATTGCAGACCTTGAAAGGATAT
The DNA here is from genome assembly GCA_018813725.1 of Nanobdellota archaeon. GTDB lineage: Archaea > Nanobdellota > Nanobdellia > Woesearchaeales > JAHJBD01 > JAHJBD01. The sequence goes on from JAHJBD010000057.1 coordinate 11,125, forward strand.
TTGAGGTATTGAAAACAAAGGTGCCTGGCTGCGAAGTAATCGTGAATGACTGGGGGGTATTTCGCCTTGTAGATAGGATGGGGTTTAACATAGTGATAGGCAGGCTTTTGAACAAGCAGAAAAAGGGGCCTGAGATAATGAGGAAATTTGACAGTTTAAGTGAAGAATCTAAAAAGTTTCTGCAAAGCTGTGCTTTTGATAATGGCCTTAACCAAGAGTATGCAGTAAAGAAGGGGATCACTCGTGTAGAGCTAGACAATATATTCACCGGCATCTCAAGCGATTTTAGCAAATCAGGGCTCAAGGCTTCCTTGTATTATCCCTATATATATATCACCACAACAAGAAAATGCAAGCTAAATTCATGTGATTCAATAAGAGGTTCTCAAAGGCAAGGGATATTTGCATGCAAAAAGGAATGCACAAAGTACCAGTTTAAGCTAAAGCATGATCTTATGCCAAAAGAGCTATTGCAGATTGGAAATACCCTCTTTGCTTATAATGATACCCTTCCAATAAAACTTGAAGAAAGAGGGATCGATAGGCTAGTTTTCATCACAGAACCTATAATCTAACCGAAATAATTATATAATACTGAATATGGAAAATGTTAAAGAGGTGGGATTTTGAAATTCAACAAGAACTTGAAGATTGCGGCTATCGCTATTTTAATCCTTATTATCGCACTTATGCTTGTGATGGTTTTAGTGCCAAAGCCAAAATATCTTATGCATTGCTATGATGGGGTACTCAATTCTGGTGAAGAAGATGTTGATTGCGGGGGGCCATGCGAAACAGAGTGCGGTGCGCACCAATATACTTTTGAAGCTGCTCCGGTCTCAGCAACAGACATAGCAGTTACAACAGATTTCATACTTCTGCTTGATGAGATGAGGCACAGGGTTATGGCTTTCCACAAAGATTCATTCTCACATATTGATTCTATAGGTGAAACTAAAGGTGCTGATGATGCTGGGAACCTGATGTTCAACAGCGGAGGTCTTGGCAATGAGACATTCATATTCCCTTGCAGTATCGACACATACAAGGATCAGGTATATGTTGTTGATAGGATGAACCAGAAAATCAAGGTTTTCTCTAAAGATCTTGACCTAGTTAGTGTAAAGGATATAAGTTACCTTGTTGCAAAGATACCTTCTTTTATTGACGCACCAGGGATAGATGCTGGGTCTATTGGATTTGCTGTGGCTGGTGATGAGGATTTTTATTTGAGTGATGAATTGACAAATAAGATTGTCCATATACCTGGTGATGAAGTAAGCACAGTGGGATCATCAGGCAAGGACCAATTGGAATTTTCAAAACCATATGATCTAGATATTGGCCCTGATGGCAACGTATATGTAGCTGAATACGCAAATGAAAGGATACAGGTGCTCAGCCCTGACCTAAAATTTGTCAAGTTCATCAACTTAGAAGGCATCATGCCAAAAGGCATATCTGTTGGAGAAGACAAGATTTTAGTCACTGACGGGAAAAACCATCAGGTGGTGGTCTTGGACATGTCAGGTAAAGTCACCTCAAAATTCGGGTCTAAAGGAGACAGCCCAACACAATTTTACATCCCTACAAGAGTACTCTTGGACAACGGAATGATATATGTTGTTGATTCTGGAAACCAGAAACTAGCGATCTATGATAATGACCAGAACCTTTTAACCGCGATTGAGGGACCAAAGACAGAGATGATGGGGGCAAGCTTTGCACCGTTTTTTATCGCTGTATCATCAAATAAAGATATATTTGTTAGTGACCCAATAAGCAATAAGGTGTTGGGTTTCAATGCAGATGGGCCGCTTCAAGTGATCATGGGTGAATCAAGAGGATACCATAACGACCAGTTTAACAATCCAACAGGGCTGGCAATTGACAGTAATGATAACCTATATGTTTCTGATAAAAACAACAATCGCATACAGATATTTGATAAGGAACTAAACTATGTTACAACAATCGAAGATATCTACAAGCCAATGTGCTTATCGATTAATTGGGGCACACTGTATGCTGTAGAAGATGACACCAAAACTATCAAGATCTACAACAATGCACATGAACTGATCAAGACTGTTGGGCACTTAGATGGCGTGATCCTGCCTTTGGGCATATTATCAGTAGGAGATAATGTGTATATGACAGATGACGCAAAAAGGTCTATTAAGATTTTTGACCTAGAATTTAATCTTTTAGATGAGATAATGGTGCCAAGCGACATCGGAGAACTTAATGAGCAGCTTGCAATGGATAAGGAAGGAAATCTTTTGTTTAATGACTTATCTAACAGAAAAACAATCTCATATAATTTTGACACTAAAGAGTTTGCAAAGTATGGTGATTTTGGCACTGACCCTGAACCTATACAGATAATGGAGGTCACAGTAAGCCCTGATAAGAGCACCATATATGTAACTGACATTAGAAAGGGAAGGGTCAAAGTGTTCAATGACCAGTATGAAGAGCTGTTTGAGATCAATGGCGGTAAAGATAATATGCTGGACACATTGATCTAGGCTTCAAA
>JAHJBD010000058.1 GCA_018813725.1 Nanobdellota archaeon
ATACATAGCAGAAAAGGATAGACAGTATTTGATATACACAGCATTATTTTATCTAAAATATAAAAGAGGATTAAATTTGGTAAAACACCCAGCCATAAGGCTGGTTAAGGAGTTTATCAATAACAACCATAAAGAAATAAAAGAAAAGGCTGAAATGTATGATATCAAGCTTTAGGCAGATAGAAGAATTATTCAAGGAGATAGACAAAGAATTAGTTAGCCAAATCCATATATTTACCATAGGCGGAGCAGTGCTCCTCTATCAGGGATTAAGGCCTGCAACAAAAGACATAGACATAATAGTAGAAAATAAGGCAGAGTTCGACCTCCTAAAAGAAGTACTGATGAAATTGGACTTCAAAGGGAAGTTGCCTGAATTGAGTTATAAGCATATGAACCTCAGCCAGGTCCTTGTGAGGGATGATTTTAGGATAGACCTGTTCCACAAGACAGTGTGCAGCAGATTTTCCCTTTCCAAAGAGATGATCAAAAGAAGCAAAAGTGTTATCAGATTAAATAATGTAGTTTTATCATTATGCTCAAACGAAGATATATTCATTTTCAAGACAATGACAGAAAGGGAAGGAGACCTGAATGATTGCGTAATGCTGGCTCAGACAGGGCTAGACTGGGGCATCATCCTCAAAGAACTAAAATCCCAGACAAAAGAACAGGATGTTTGGATCACATGGGTTGGAGAAAGGATGGACATCTTAAAAGAAAGAGGGTTGAACATCCCTATCATGCAAGAATTAGATACCCTTAGGATGAATTATCATGAAAAGCTTGAGAAGAGATATGGCAAATAAGAATGTGCTCAAACACATCATCTTCATCACAATAGTGTTAACTATAATCACCTCAGTGTTAGCCAATGAGGTACCAATCAAACTGCCAGAATGGTACCAGGTCAGCGCATGGGAAATAGAAGTCTGCTCTAAATGGGGAGGTTCAGAATTAGCGCAAGTAGGCGCGACATCAGCAGCACCTATCTCATTGTCACAGCTTACAGTAACATTGCAAGCAGAAGCAATCTACTATGAGCCTATAGGCAATACATCAATTGACAATATCTACACAGTCAGCTGGTACATACAGCCTATAGGAGGGGAGTTTGAATACGCAGTCTACCTAGTAGACGCAAACGGTGCTACAGCCAATGTCGCTTCAGGAACTGCAAGCTATGAAAGCCCAGGGTTCAGCCATAAAGCATTGTCTCATCCAACTAAATTTATCAAAGCAAGGATAGACTGGCCAGGCAACAGCTTATTACTACCAATAATACCAAAATGAAAATAAAACTTTACTTACTGGAACTTGCATTCATTCTGTTACTATTTGTAACTGTGTTAGGCCTGCTATTATTCATAAGAGTAAATATCCAGACAGTTGAACAGGTATCCCCGGAGATAGAAAGATGGGGTAATTTTTTGGAGCAGGGCAACACGCAATTGGATGATCAAGCAAGTGAAGATGTATCTGCGATAACAGACAAAGTAAGATCAGCCTTGATAAAGATAATCACCGGCTTCATATTAGCAATCACAGCATTCATCCTTTTATCATCTCTGATAAAATCCTACCAATGGTCATTTGTATCAAAGCACAAGATAACTAAACAGTCTTGGCTGAGACTCTCAGGACTATTAACAATTTGGTATTCTGCATGGATTCTACTTTTAACAATAACAACATTTGCCCTTAAGACAGCAAACATAGCTGCGGCATATTTTATCATAATAATTGGGTTTTACTTCACAATCTACCTTACACCCTGCTTCTTATCTAGCAAAACTATATTCAAAACAATAAAAGCAACTTTTAAGATAGGGATACAAAAATTCTACAGATTATTCTGGCCATTCCTACTGAATATCTCAGTATTTTACGTATTCATAAGCCTCTTCCTGGTACTTTACTCAGCCCCGTTGCCTTTCTTCATACTAAGTTGGATTATCTTTGCTTTATTCCTTGCATGGCAAAAGACAGTTATTTTCAAGGTGATTAAAGATGCTTAAACAAAAGAAAGGTCAAATAACAATATTCATCATTGTAGGAATTATTCTTTTGCTAGGAGCAGTAGCTTTTTTCACGATCAGGTCACAGGTAACAAAAAAAGTCCAAGAAACAGAGGTAGAAACAGCCATCTGGGCAAACTCAATAAAAAATTACATCACCGACTGCTTGACAGAGACATCAATCGCAGGATTTCAACAGATAGGTTGGCATGGTGGATTTATAGATATGCACGATCCTTCAATTACAGGTATTGAATTCAATCTGGATGATAACCCTACTGAATCAGACGGAGTTACATTATCTGAAGGAGAAGACCCAATCCCATACTGGTTCTACCTCAGAGCCCCTAATATTTGCACTGACTGTGAGATGATGTCACTTGCACCGACCCCTGAACATATCCAAGACCAAGTTTCCACATACGTTGAAAGGAATTTGCCTTCATGCCTTAATGGCTTCAGAGTATTTAAGGAACAAGGTTTTGATATTGATTACAATAATATTTCAGCAACAACTGATATAGCAACTGACGACATATCGGTCTCTATTCAAATCCCGATGGACATCACAAAAGATGGCTCAACAACAAGAATCGAGAAAGTGAATACTAATATTGATCTTTCCTTCAGTAACATATATCTTTTGGCAACCAGTATCGCTTTCGAAGAGATGATAAATCAAACCTTGGAAGACCTTTTCTTATATTTGCTGTCTGATTACTCTCTTGTACCTAATCCAAATGGGATCCCACCAATCTCTTGGATTGATAAGAAGACAACAACAGTAACATGGGACATCCAGCAAGTTGAAGATAGGCTTAAACAATATGTAATAGGTACAAATTTTAATCTTATCCAGATTGATAAGACAAGAGGCGCTCAAAGGATCAATGCTGACAATCCATTTGAACAAGGCATATATGAAGCCATGTATCTGAAGATTCTGACCAAAGAATTACCAAATCAAGAAGTGACATTCTTCTATAATCCAGAGTGGCCCATATATTTTGACATCTCTCCAAAGCCGCTAAGGCCAACTACAATAAACACAGATTTCCCATTCAATATAGCACCCTCAACACAGACAAATTACTATGAATTCTACTATGATATTTCTTTTCCAGTGGTTGTTATGATAACTGATAATCGATCACTAAGAAGACATGGAGAAAAAGGCTACACGTTCATGTTTGCCTTAGAAGTAAATATAAGGGATAACAAGAATATGCTATTATGGAATCAAGGACAAGGGACAATAGGTACCTGGAATAATGCAGTTATCAACGCAACTTACGGCGGCCTTCTGCAGCAGCCAGTCCAGTGTGAAGAAGGAAGAACAGATTATCAATGCCCAAATACACCTTTGAATATATTCCACGACGCCAACACCTGCGATATCAACTGCACTGCTGACTGCATAAAGAACACAAGAGAGTGGACCTGCCCATTAGATAACAAACGTTACACCAGCACCCAAACCTGCGCAGAGAACTGCAAACAAGAAGTCTCTGAAGTTAGAAACCCGCAGGAGATAGAAACACTCTTCTGCAATGAAGAGCAAAGGATCTCTGGTGACATCAACATAAGAGTAAAAGACGACATGACAAACCAATTATTATCAGATGCAAAGCTATCATACGGCTGCGGCACATACAGGCAGTGCACAATAGGAACAACAAGTGCAGGAACCTACAAAGGAAAGTTCCCTATCTGCATAGGCGACGGCTACATAACTGTAGAAAAACAAGGCTATGTCACAAAGACATTTGAGCATATATCTATGGAATACGAGGTAGAACAAGCATTAGAATTCAGCCTAGAGCCTTACAAAGAGATTCAAGTTGAAGTATACCACATCCCAATATCAAACCTATACCGTGTAAAGACTCTATTAGAGAACGCAACCAGATCAGGATACCATATCGCAGGGAACACAGAATATGAGAACAACACAATTGTAAACAAGACAAGGACAAAACTATACTTAGCTTTCAACAACTTAACAAAGATCTTAAACCCTGCTCAAGCAACAAGGGATAAAGTAGTGCCCTGGGCAAGAGAGACAATGCTCCTATTAAACACGCTTTCACAAGAAGTTAACCAATACCATGTAATGCTTATCGGAAACTACACAAGCAAGATAGCAAAAGAGATGGATGATATTCAGTTCGTTGATGATATAGACAGTGAAGCTAACATCAACTACTATAAGTCAACTGCAAAACCACAAAAATCCACATTCCAGGCAATGGTAACTTTATCACCAAAAGGAACACCTCCTCCATTAACAACAGCAAGCATCATGGGGCAAACAACTGCACCGATCCATCTTGCGCCAGGAAACCAGACCATAAGGATAACAGTTATCGAAAACAACGGCACAGAGATCGACGTTGGTGGTGAGATGCAAGCACTAGAAGCATACCAGATAGCAGGTGCAACATTAGACAATAACACAGGCGAGATAACAGTCACAAGAGATGACATGTCAGCTTCAAAGATAAGATTCTACGCATTCCAGGTAGAGCCCCCAATAACAGGAGATGACATGGGCCAGCTTTCATTGATAGACCAATACTCAAAAACCTTCAGAAAGTATATAGAGCCTGAGTTCATCCAGTGATAGAAGCAAAGTACTCATTCATCCTTTCAAAATCAATATTCCCTGAAGCATCTGTAAACTGATTAATATCAAAACTTGGCGGGCTTCCTAATTCAGAAAAATTAGTCTCAGACAATTTCTTTAAGCTATTGCAGCTCTGCTTAAGATACTTGTTTGTGACCCTATCACATACAGTAAAGTCTGTACCTGCAGTTGCAAAATGCATAAGACACATGTCTCTCTTAGATTCAGAAGTTACATCATCACAGATTGCGCTCTCTTCCTTTTTCTCAGCAAGTATAGATAGACAGTCATCCTTTGTTACAGATGTCTGTACCTCGTTGCAATAGCTCTGCTGGAGAGTAGCTTCAGCAAGCTTGGAATAGCATTGGTCCTTGTGCAGCTGATTCTCCAGGCTTTCGCATATCTTTATAGCTCTTCTGGTGTTGGTGCCGCCTATGAGCTTAACCTCATCAAGCTTGTCATA
>JAHJBD010000059.1 GCA_018813725.1 Nanobdellota archaeon
ATCTTTTATTATACCTAAATGTTTATATAGGAGTTGACCTTGTAGATTATTAGTGTATTAACTGTCGAGTTAAAACTAATAATAACTAAACTCAGGTGAAATTACTACCACAAGGTAAAAAAGCGTAACATATTAATAGTAGTACCACCTGGTTACCCCGTAAAGAAGTGAAAAATTGTCACTTCTCAAAAAGGGGGTGTGTAAAAAATGATCGTAAAAGAAGAATTTTTAAGCAAATTAAGGCGTTATTTCTCTTTGAACCTATACGAGGTTAAGATTTGGGCTGCATTATTATCAAGAGGCGTATCCACAGCAGGTGAACTGTCTGACATCGCTAATGTTCCTAGATCAAGAAGCTATGATGTTCTTGAATCACTTGAGAAGAAAGGGTTTGTAGTTATGAAACTTGGCAAACCCATAAAATATATTGCCGTAGCTCCAGCAGAAGTGCTTGAGAGAGTAAAAAAGAATGTTAAGGAAGGGGCAAACGAGCAGATAAGCAGATTGGAAGAGCTTAAAGGTACTGAAGTTATCGGAGAGCTTAATTCACTGCATACTCAGGGTGTAGAGCTTATCGAACCAGCTGACCTTTCAGGATCTTTGAGGGGCAGGCATAACCTGTATAATCATCTTGAGCTTACTATCAGAAACGCAGATGAAACTGTAAATATGATGACGACAACTCAGGGATTTATCAGAAAGGCAGAAGCATTAAGGCCGATCTTTGAGAAATTAAAGAAGCGAGGGGTCAAGGTCAGGATTGCAGCACCATTGACAAAAGACTGCGCAGCTGCAATAAAAGAACTGAGTCCAGTTGCTGAAGTCAGGCATACTGAAGGCAAAGCGCGATTCTGTGTTGTTGACGGCAAGGACCTTGTCTTCATGGTACTTGATGATGCAGAGGTACATCCTACATATGATGTTGGGATATGGGTTAATACTCCCTTCTTTGCATCAGCACTTAATGGACTGTTTGATCAGGCATGGAAGAGCATGAAGCCTTCTAAGTTTTGATTAAGTTTTTAATATTCTTCTTATTTTCTTTTGTTTTATGATAACAATCGGTGATGTTAAGCCCAGAAATAAGTTTTTCTTAGCTCCATTAGCTGGAGTCAACTGCGCTGCATTTAGGATCATGTGCAAGGAGAAGGGCGCCGGCATGGTTTATTCTCAGATGATAGATGCACAGGCTATGGCTGGTAAGATTGATGTTGTTGGTAAACAGGATTATTTTGATTTCTTGAATGTAACTGAAGAGGAAAGGCCTTCTGCAGTCCAGTTTGTGGGCAACAAGCCTGAGCATATCATAAAATGCGCTAAGCTTATCGAGGATAAGGTTGATATCATAGATATAAATTTTGGATGCTGTGAGAGCGACATCCTAGGAAGGAAGATGGGGGCTTATTATTCAAAACATCCTGAACTTATGACTAGATTAGTTAAGCCGATTGTTAAAGAGCTTTCAATTCCAGTTACTGCAAAGATAAGGATTGGGTGGACAGAGCAGTCTATCAATGGTGTTTCGCAGGCTACTATTCTGGAAGAGGCTGGTGTTTCTGCTATTACTGTTCATGGCCGTACTAAAAATAAGCTTTATTCAGGCAAAGCAAACTGGACAATTGTAAAGCAGATAAAAGAAAAGGCAGGGATACCGGTTATAGGAAACGGCGATATCGATTGTCTTGAAGCTGGTCGACAAAGGATGAAAGAGAGCGGCTGTGATTTTGTGATGATCGCAAGGGCAGCTATCGGCAATCCCTCTGTGTTTTCTGATTCTAAAAAGACCAAGGATGATTTCTTCAGGTTTTTAGAGCTTTACAGGGAATTTGACACGTTTAAATTTGGTGAAGTAAAAACGCATGCTGTCTGGTTTGCTTCAGGATTGAAATATGCTAAGGGGATAAAACAACAATTAGTTAAAACACAAAATATTGATGAGATAATCAAGATTTACGAAAAGATATGATAATAAAAAAATCACCCATGGATTTTGTAGTCAAGGAGAACCTTTCTATAAAGCTTAAGCCAGCATATTCCCGTGGATTTCCTTATGCCGTCTATATCCTGAAAAAGACTGGGCTTGAGACAGGAGAAGTTGTCAAGATAATCTCCAAACGGCTCAGGGTACTCAAAGCAGATATTAAACTCTCAGGACTTAAGGATAAGGATGCAGTCACATACCAGTATATCTCTGTCAAGGGAAGATGTCCTCCTGAGGTTAAGCTCAAGAACATTGAGCTTGTGCTGAAAGGTTATTCTGACAAGCCTTTGGCTATCGGTACACATGTCTCAAACACTTTTGAGATAACTATGCGTGAATTGTCTAGCGAGCAGATAAACAGGATAAGATCAAAAAAGGTATCTTTTATGCCTAATTATTTTGGTGACCAAAGGTTTGGCTCTGTCAGATTTTTCCATGATTCAAATGATTTTATGATGAAGCATGCTGTGCAAGGCCATTTTTGGGATGCAATAAAGGTTTACTTGACAAGGTTTACTCCTGATGATAACTTTAAGCAGGCCAAGATAACTATAAAAGAGCATTGGAAAGATCTTAAGGCGTGCCCTATGCTCCCTGTTGGTGAATATAGTAAGCTAGTTGATATCTTGAAAAATACAAGCAATCCTTTGACTGCTCTGAAACATATTGATGAAACAATAATGAAGATGGCTATCTATGCTTATCAGAGCTTTTTATGGAACGAAACACTTAAGAGCTATATCAAAGAGAAGTATAAATACAAAAGTACCCAGTATATCTGCGGTCATCTTTATTTTCCTTCTGTGGCTGTTAAGGAGGAGATTGAGATTCCTATCTTGAACTATAAGTCTGAGATCCCTTCTGCAGTCAAGGATGCTGTTCATGAAGTGCTTAATAAGGAAGGTATAACCCAGGAGCAGCTTAGGACAAAGGTTTTTGGAAACAGTTTCTTTTCAACATCTATGAGAAAAGGATTTGTCCGGGTTTCTGATTTTAAGGTGAAATCTTTTGGAAAAGACCATGTTACAGTCAGTTTTTCTTTGCCAAAAGGAGCGTATGCGACTGTGTTTGTTGATGGGCTGATGGTTTAGGGTTGTTTTTTTGAATTAGCCAGGTTTATTGTATTTTATCTTAAATATTACTTAGGCCATACAATGAGAAATGGGATTAATGTTTGAATTTCTAAATAGTCGCTATTTTATATATCTATAATCATTGGGCTTTCATAAGCATATTTACCCCATATCCTTCCTACTTCCCAATTATCTGCATATCCTGTTGTTTCTAAAAAGAAATATTTTCTGCTGTTGTAATTATAATATGTTCCAGTACATGTTTCACACCATACACCAATTGCAGCATGATCAGAAAATATCAAAATAATTGTATCATAACCCAGGGCTTCCAAAATCGAAGCCATCAAAAAGGAAGTATCTTCACAATCACCTCGATTATCCACAATGGTTTCAATCGCATATTTTGGATATTCATCATTAAAATTATAATCAATATCTTTTTCATAAATCATAGAGCTTACAAAGTTTATTGCAATTTGAGCTTTGTTTGTATCTCCAGTACTTAGCGAAACATCAGTTACATCCTCTGCAATTGTACGTATGGTTGGGTCGTATGGTGTTACAAATTTTGACCAGTCGTCACAGCAAGTTCCTCTTTCCTGGTCTTTATAATTCAAATATTTATCTTCATGAATTCCGAATTGCGTTGAGTATGTTAGACCTTGATGAGTCCAATAAACAGTTATTGTATATATCTCGCCACCACCATTAGGATGCCTATCTTCATTGTCCCATATACTATCCCCATCAGTATCAACATCATTATCATCCGTACCTAATCTCATTTCTTCTTCGTAAGTTAGACCGTCACCGTCTTCATCTTTTAGCATTTGTACTGTTTCTTCTTGTTGTAATCTTTCAGCTTTTTGCGATTGTTCTTCTTCAAAATCTTGGGTAATTCTTTCTTGTTCTTGTTTTATTTTGCTTATTTCCTGTTGTTGCTGCGATTGTTCTGCTATAACTCCTTTATTATAATCATAAATTATAAATCCTAAAATTCCCCCAGAAACAAAGATTACAATTATTGTGAAGATATATAACTTATTCATTTTTTGAAATATACGGTATCTGGAGTTTCCATGGCATCTTAAATCCCCATATCCAATTAACTTCTGTTTCTCTGGGCTCCATCTTTGTCTTGATTAATTCTCTAGTTTTTTCTACATCCTTATATTTTGTTATCGTACGGTATTTTGTCACAGTCCTATATTTTGTTACTGGTCTTTCCTTTTGTACTTCTTGATAAACAATTTCTGTTATATAACGAGTAATTGGAACTTGACAAGTACATTGGATACAATTACCAACCCAATTGGAATATGTGCAACCACAAGAAGAAGAACCACAGTCAGTATAATATGTGCCTGCATCTGCATTATATACCACATATTCATAGTCAGTGTAGGGGATGCTTTGTTCCACTGGTACTATATCTGTATAATATTCAACACTTTCATATGGCTCTTGGGCCTGATAAGATTCCTGTGTTTCATATGGTTCCTTTTCAGTATATATCTCTGTATCAGTGTAAGAGACTTCTACTTCGTAATAATGTGTCTTAGTAGGTCCAAAAAGAATAAACATAGTTAATAAGAAAACAAAAACACCTGAAAAAAAGAGAATATTTGATTTATTTTTCTTAAATAATTCTTTCTCTTTCTTTAAAATCTGCTTTTTCTTATTTTTTATATTCTCTACCATTCGGATAGTATCTATAACAGGAATATAAAAACTTATTGCAACCAACCCTCACTATCCACCCAAAACCTTTAAAATAAATAACCAAATTCTATCCATTATGGCATTGGAAGAATTAAGAAATAAGATAGATAATATCAACAGCCAGATAATCCAACTGCTTGCAGAGCGAGCTGAAGTATCTAAGAAAATAGCTGATGAGAAGAAGAAGATCGGTAAAGATATCTATGATCCAGACAGAGAAGAAGAATATGGGCTGGGAGTTGTTAAAAAAATAGCCCCTTTGACTCCCAATGCTGTCTATCACATTTATGGGGTAGAGGACAATTCTTCATTTTTTAAAGCAGG
>JAHJBD010000060.1 GCA_018813725.1 Nanobdellota archaeon
CCACTAGCAAAAGGATCTAGTCCTGCTTTGATATCTTCCAGTGAAAGGGTTTTCCGCCGCTTTTCAGTAAAGCAATGAAAACAGTCATGCAGACACGCTGCAGTCATAGCACGAAAATCAACAACCTTAAGGGTTTCTGGATCGCGATATTCAGCTGCAGTTATGTCCCACCCTTTTAGCATGGCTCCGATGCCTATGGGCACATTACCCAATCCAAAATAACTCACATCCGAGAGCTCCATGGATACTGCAAAATAGAAACCAATTTAAAAACTTTAATAAAAAAGACTAATACCAAAAGGTTATTATAACTAAAGAATAATTCAATGAAAGAGGGAAATTGTCTCGTAATAACAAGAGTATGAAGCAGATGGTGATTATAATATGGCGCTGATATGCGGAATAGATGAAGCTGGAAGGGGGCCAGTCATAGGGCCGATGGTGATGGCAGGTGTTCTTGTAGATGAGAAAGACATCCAGAAGCTGAAGGATATCGGTGTAAAGGACAGCAAGCTTCTGACTGAGGACCAAAGAAACCAGCAGTTCCCTAAGATCCTCAAGATAGTCAAGAGATATCATATCCTTATTGTAGAGCCAAAGGAGATCGACAGGGCTGTAAATGGCCATGATGGCCTTAACCTGAACTGGCTAGAAGCTCATAAGACAGCTGAGATAATAAACGAACTCAAGCCTGATAAGGTTATGGTTGACAGCCCGACTGCGACACCATCAAAATACAAAGACTACTTAAGAAAGCTGCTTACTGTTAAGGTTGAGCTTAATGCTGAGAACAAGGCTGATCTTAATTATGTAGAAGTGGGAGCTGCATCTATCCTTGCAAAAGTCACAAGAGATACAGAGGTTGCGAAGATAAGAAAGAAAGTCAAGCATGATTTTGGAAGCGGATACTGCTCTGACCCAAAAACAGCCATGTTCTTAAAGGAACATTACCATAAATTTCCAAACATATTCAGGCACAGCTGGTCTTCATGCAGGGTTCTTGTCGAAAAGGCTGCCCAGACCAGTCTTGTTGATTTTGAAGACGAGCCAGCTTTTAAAGAGGTTGCATGTGAAGACTTAAAAGAACTTGAGAGGTATGGTTACAAGTTTGTCAAGACCAAGACTGCGCATGAGGTTGCAAGACTTAAAGGTGACTGTACCATAACATTATACACAACAGGCAAGATGCTAGTTCAAGGCAAAGAAGAAAACAAGATCTATATTACTCGAATCCTTAAGAATATGGGCTATGAAGTCAGCTAATAGTGATAAAAAACAATGAAAAAGCTTATAAATTAACCAGACAGAGTTAAACCAATGACAAGAATCAATAAGCTGGTGATGAATGGCTTTAAGAGCTTTGCAAAGCACACAGAGATGCAGTTTAGCTCAAGCTTTAACTGTGTTTTGGGTCCAAACGGAAGCGGTAAGAGTAATGTATTAGATGCATTATGCTTTGTGTTAGGTAAGACATCAGCAAAGTCAATGAGAGCTGAGAAAGCGTCAAACCTGATATATAACGGGGGCAAGGAGAAAAAACAGGCAAAGCAAGGAGAGGTCAGCATATATTTCTCAAACGAAGATAAAAAATTTCCAACTGAAGAGCCTGAAGTTAAGGTTACAAGGATTGTCAGGCAGAACGGACAAAGCATATACAAGATAAACGATGTTGTAAGGACAAGACAGCAGATAATAGACCTATTAAACACTGCAAAGATCGATCCAGACGGATATAATATAATACTGCAAGGAGACATCATTAGGTTCTGTGAGATGGCGCCTACAGAAAGAAGGCTTCTCATTGAGGAGATATCTGGGATATCAGTATATGAAGAAAAAAAGCATAAGGCATTACTCGAACTTGAAAAAGTTGACAAGCGGCTTAATGATGCAGAGATAGTGCTTAAAGAGAGGAACAGCTATCTAAAGGAGCTAAAAAAGGATAGGGACCAAGCGCTCAAGTTCAAAGAGATGAATGATAAGATTAAGATGTACAAGGCATCTTTAGTCAAGATCCAGATAGACAAAAGAGAAGCAGAAAAGAAAGACTTTGGTTCAAAGCATGAGAGCGCAAAACAAGAGCTTGAATCCCTTAAGAAAAAGATAGACGAGCTAAGAAAATCTAATGAGCAAAAGAACCAAGAGATACAAGCAATCGCCAAGGATATTGAAGAGAAAGGCGAAGTTGAGCAGGTAAACCTAAACAAGGAGATTGAAGCTCTGAAGATAGAGCTTGCAAGAAAAGGCTCGAGGCTTGAGACTGTCAAGAGCGAGCTAAACAAGATAGCTGCGAGGAAGGTTGAACTAAAAAATAGTGTCAAAGATATAGACGCAAAGGTTGCTGGTATTGACCAGAAAAAAGAGACACTTGCAAAGCAGAAAAAGAACAGGGAATCAGAAAAAGAGTCAATAACAAAAAGGTTGAAAACTATAAGGGAAAAGAATAATCTAGACAATCTTTCTGACATCGATAAACAGATCGAAGAGCTTGACAAGAATGCCGAAGAGCTTCAAAAGCAGATCAACTCAATGAGAGAAGAACAGCATAACCTTATCAGGAACAAAGATGGGATACAGCACCAGCTGAATGTCATAGACGAGCAGATCAAGAAAGTAGCTGAGATCGAGAAAGAGCATAAAGACCAGATCGAAGGGCTAAAGAACAAAAGACAGGAGTTTAAGAAGTCAACCTTGGAACTGAACAAAAGGCTTGATATGGACTCAAACTTTGCTGCACAGCTTGGGAGTGCAAAAGATAAGCTTGCAAGGGCTGAGAGCGAGCTTGCAAAACTTAAGGTCAAGCAGATGACAATAGCTGAATTCTCTCTTGGTGAAGGGGCTGTAAAAAGGATACTTGCACAGAAGAATCATATGCGAGGGATATATGGGACAGTAGCTGAGCTAGGAGTTGTAAACTCTAAGTATTCTTTGGCGCTTGAGATGGCTGCAGGAAGCAGGATAAAATCCATCGTTGTTGAAGATGATAAGGTAGCAGCTGACTGCATTAAGTACCTAAAGCAGAATAAGCTTGGGGTGGCTACATTCCTTCCATTGACAAAACTTAAGTCAACATCACCTGATGCTGAACTTAAGGGCCTTTCAAAGACTAAAGGCTGCGCAGGCCTTGCGATAGACCTTGTGGACTTTGATAATAAGTTCAAGAAAGTGTTCCAGTATGTGTTCGCAAACACTATTGTAGTAGATAATATTGATGTTGCAAGAAGGATAGGCATAGGAAAATCAAAGATGGTAACTCTTGATGGCGATGTGGCTGAGTCTTCTGGTGTTATGAAGGGTGGATATAGGGACAAGAAAAGGGCTGGCCTAGGGTTTAGCCAGAAGGAGATAACAAAGGATCTTAATGAATATCAAGAGGTTGTCAACAATTTGCAGGGAGACATATCGAGTGTCGAAGCCAAGAGGTCTGAAAATGAAGGCATCATCAGCGGGCTAAGGGAGAAGAAAGCTCAGCTGGAAGGAGAGATAATCGTTACAGAAAAGAGCCTGCATCTTGATTCAACTGACCTTGAAGCGAGCCTTGGCAGGAAGGATGACTTGAAAGACGAACTTAAAAGGGTTGACAATGACATAAACCAGAAACAAAATACCATATCTGGGCTGACAAGAACGCTTGCAAACCATAAGATAGACAAACAAAAGCTTAGGAACAAGATAACTGAGCTTAGAAATCCTGCACTTGTCGCTGAGCTGAGCGCATTTGAAGAGAAACTGAGGCAGCTTAATGAGGAGATTATCAAGATCGATTCAGAGCTAAAGAACATGGAGATGCAGTCAACAACAATATTCAACCCTGAGAAAACAAAAACCATAGATATAGTAAAACAGCTTGGAGTTGAAGAGGAAAAGTTTACTAAAGAATCTGCTGAGATTGCAGCATCGATAAAGGACTATAACAAGACGCTTGTAGATAAGGAAAGATCTGCGAAAGAGTTCTATGCTAAGT
The DNA here is from genome assembly GCA_018813725.1 of Nanobdellota archaeon. Classification (GTDB taxonomy): domain Archaea; phylum Nanobdellota; class Nanobdellia; order Woesearchaeales; family JAHJBD01; genus JAHJBD01. The sequence goes on from JAHJBD010000060.1 coordinate 3,965, forward strand.
TTAAAGCATTGTTTGCTAAACAGAACCAGATCAAAGAAGAGATGTCCAAGAATGAGATCAACATCAACAATAAGCAGAATGATAGTGTAAGGGTAGAGATCAGGCTCAACACGTTATCACTGAAGCTTGCTGAGGTATCTGCTATGCTATCAGGGCTAGAGCACGAGTTCAAGCAGTATGAGGGCGTAAAGCTCGAGATGAACAAGAACGAAGACCAGCTAAAGTATGAAGTGAACAAGTTTGAGAAGATGAAAGATGATATTGGCTCAGTAAATATGAGGGCTTTAGAGATATATGGAGAAGTTGAGAAAGAATATAATTCTCTTCTAGAAAAGCGTGCAAGCTTAGACAGTGAAAAGAATGATGTAGTTAATATGATGAACGAGATAGAGGGAAGGAAAAAAGAGCTTTTCATGCGGACATTTGATATAATAAACAATAATTTCAAAGAGATATTCTGCGAACTATCCACCAAAGGTGATGCGTTCCTTGATCTTGAGAATAGGGAAAATCCATTTGAAGGCGGCGTCAATATAAAAGTCAAGATCACTGGACAAAAGTTCCTTGATATCAGAAGCTTATCAGGCGGGGAAAAGACAATGACTGCTTTAGCATTCATATTCTCGATACAAGAGCACGAGCCTGCATCATTTTATGTACTTGATGAGGTAGACGCTGCTCTTGATAAGCATAACTCAAACATGCTTGCAAAATTAGTCAAGAGGTATTCTGACAGGGCACAGTATGTTATAATCTCCCATAATGACGGGGTAATATCAGAAGCTGAGACATTGTATGGTGTCTCTATGAATGAGCATGGAATGTCTAAGGTTGTATCTTTGCGTGTTTGATGTGCTTTTTGATATAATTTCTTGTCTTTCTGGTCTTTGCACGCATGCTTCTTCTCAACTTGCTGTAAGACTTCCTGCCTTCTAGCTCTGTAATCACCAAATCAAGCTTCTCAAACAACTGAAGATTATCAGCACAGTTGTATTTCTTTAAGCCTTCTTTGTATTCTGGCAAGTGTTTTAGAAAATCAATTATAACTTCTTTGTCAAGTGTCTCTGAGAACTTGCCATACCCTAGCTTCTCAAGGTATATAGCATTCATTGTCTGTTCAAAATAGTTCTTGAATGGTACAGAGAGTATCGGTTTTCCAAGGTGTATCGCTTCACTCAATAATGTGAAACCACCATTTGCTATCACTGCTTTGCAGGATGCAAGATCCTCAACAAAACCTTTTTCTGTGAATTTTCTGAATTCTATATTTGCCTCTTTTTTTTCCTTAGGGTATCCATAGATTATGAACTTTTCCTTTATCTTCTTGAGATCAGATATCAGACTATTATTTGTATAATATGTCTGATAAACAAGGACGTGGTTGCCATCAACAGGCTGTGCTTCAAGCACCTCTTTTCTGAGTATCGGCGGGAACAGGAATGTCTTTTTGTTCTTAGGCTCTGGATAAAAATAAGTTGTGATAAAATAATACTTGGCTCGGTTTATGAAAGTCTTTGTGACCATGTGCGCAGTCACGTGGGCTTTCTTGTATTTCATAGGCAGTTCCAGCTTACAGTTTGATATTGTGTGGATGTTGTCTATAGAAATGAGTGGGATCCTATATAATTTTGATATCAGGTTGGTGAATGGTTCAAAGTCTGAGATTATTATATTTGGCTTTTCTTTTCTTACAAGTTCAATCAGGCTCCTTAAGCTATCATAGCTCTTCTTAGGAAGGTTGTTAAGGTTTTCAAGCACAGTCTTTGTGTTGCTTATCTTAGAACCCTTAGTGGCTATATGCGGGCCGTGCACCTCTATAATATCTTTATAAAACCTTTTTAAGTATTCATACGGCCTTTTGCTTGTCGCTATGAGGATTTCGTGGTTC
>JAHJBD010000061.1 GCA_018813725.1 Nanobdellota archaeon
AAAGTAGGATCTTTTGGTGGAATAGAAGCAACTAATGCAGGCATCCATAAGCAAAAAGGTGTCGAAGGGGCTATTAAAAATATGATTACCGGAGCTGAAGAGCAGGGTATTATGACACAAGAACATAGCGAGAATATGAGGGATGAAAAGACAGGGTATGGTGAGCACCTTGAGAACGAGAAAAAATTACTGAGTGATAGAGACAAAGAGAAAAAACAAAAACAATTAAATGAAACCAATAGTGCTATCACAGAAATAGAAGGCTCTCATTCAGGGTTTGAAACAGAAGAAGCTAAGAGTGAAGTCCTTCAGAATCTATTTGAGTCAAGAGCTGAAGCAGCTAAGCCTCTGTTTGATAAAGACGCAACTGTGGATGAAAAAAAAGACGCATATGAAAAAATGCGTAACATTAGTGATGCTATTAAAGGCATACGAGAAATTGGGATAGATAAAGGTTTATCTCCAGCAGATTCCAATAAACTAGAAGAAAAAAAAGAAGAGAGAGAATCGCTTGTTGGGCAACTCGCCAATGGGGACAAGTCTATGAGTTTCGCAGAAGTTGCTAAAAAAATAGACCAAACGAAGATTGATTCTATGGCTGGTCAAGCATTAGGGATACAACAAAATATTGATGACAAGGGAGTGAATTACGCCCAAAATGCAATGTATGGAGAAGAATCTAAACAGCAAGGCATGAAAAAAACAATTGACACTTTAGGTGGTGTTGACAATGCTGTTGCTTTATCTGTCGCGGAGGCAGGACAAAAGACATCCCAGCAAAAAGGTGCCGTAGAAGCATTACAATCTCAAGCTGAAGAAACAGGTAAAAAGATAGGAAAGGCTGCGGCTCAAGTAATGGAAGATGCTGCGAAGTCGGCTGCGGCACTTAAAGCAACCCAGTCTATGTCTTCCTCAGAGGCGCTCGTAGCATCTGGTCTACAAGATGCAGAATATAACACCACAAAAAAAGGGCAAGAAGCGATAGACTCAGCAGAATACAAAGACAAAGGTTTGCAAGCAGAGAAAGGGGAGGTTTTCAATAATGCAAAAGCTATTAAAAACAACGCAGGAGACTGGATAGACAAAGCAGTAGGTGAAGATAAAAAAAATATAGCAAACGATATGCAGAGAATGGGCTTAGTGAAGAAACCTATTACTTTTAATAAAGAGACCGGTTTAGTAAATAGAGATTCAATAGAACTAGGAAACGCAAAAGAGACAGCAATGGCTTTAGGTAGGGCAGAAGGAAACAAACTGACGGACAAAATGACATCTTTTGTGTTTGGGGGAACATCGTTTAAGAATACAGGAGATACAAACAGTGCAAGTTATGATAATTCCTCAAAAGGGGAGATAGGGCAAAGTTTTAAAGCCAACTTAGCAAATCAAAGTTCTTTTACAGGACAGAAAGCAGAAGAAGGGGCGAAGATAGGCATGGATCCCACTAGATTAATTCCTCTAATCGCTGGACACGCTGCTACCGCTGTAAGTGAATCGCTTCAAGCAAGTGGTATGTCAAAAGATATGGCTGATGGTACTGTTGCTGGTGTTGCAGTGTCAGGAGGGCTTATAACTGCTGCTGGTGCACTTGAAGTAGGGCAAAGAGTTGTTAACGCGCATAGAGGCAAAAGAGTAGCAAAAGAAACGTTCTCTTATGATACAGGTAAAACAGGCAAAGATGATAAACCAGTTATGGAGCTAATAGAAAAAGGAAAGTCATTCTCTACGAAAGACAATCCAGAACTTAAAGAATATCTAAAAGATAATCCTAAAGTTTCCGGCGTTGAAGGAGGCACTCCAAGTAAACTTCTTGGGGCGGGCTATGATGTAGCAGAAAGTGGGCTAAAATCCGTATCAGACTTTGCGCTTGAAAGTGTGGGTGCGAAAAGATTCTCTTATACCGGCGATAGCACCAAGGATGATAGCAGGGACCATAAGAATGACGGTACCGGCGGCAGCGGCGAGGAAAAAGTAAATAATGGTGGACATAATGAACTCCTTAAATCAGATGACACTATTGTATCAAAAGACGCGAACGCAGTCAAGAACCCAGTAGGCAAAGCAACAAATACATTAGATGCAATCTCTAATCTCCCTGCCGGTGGAGCCGTGAGACCACCAGAAGCCTT
>JAHJBD010000062.1 GCA_018813725.1 Nanobdellota archaeon
CATCTTTGAAGGCGCTGTCTCATGCTCTTATACAGCAGCAACAGAACCTATTGTTGAGCTGATCTATGACAGGTTCTTTTATCCTACTATTCTATTACGAGATATAAGAAATATTGAGCCAAATCCAAGGAAGGGCGACAACTACTACGCAGTCGTCTACCTTCAGGTTGAGAAATCCTACATCAAGCAGACCTGGTGGGGAAGGCTTATCGGGATGGGCCTTGAACAGACAGACTGGGAAACCTTTGAAAGGACTGCTCCTCCAGCTTATGTCTTTGTGACAAGATACGATAATGTTGATAATGTAGGTTGCGAAGTGCTTCAAGGATGAACAGAAAAGCAGATCTGACAAACAATACCTTAAAGATAATAATAATCTCTATGATATTTATCATTGTATTTTTTCCCATAGTCTCAAGGATATTTGGCTTTATCCGTGTCAACATAGAAGATTCTAAATGCACCTCAACAGTAAGGCTTGCTTCAGAAACCCTTACTAAGCTTGGAGGAAAGCCTCAAGGTGTGCTTTGCCCAACTTCAAAAACAGAGCTTAGCTCACAGGGTAAGAAAGATGATAAGCTCAGGGAGTATGTTTACGACCAGCTCCTTGAATCACAATACCGCTGCGCAAAGAAGTTCGGGCTTGAAGAGGGCATTGCTAAGTTCAACCCATGGGCGCATTCTGACACAGCATGCGTAGTGTGCGAGATTTTCAATTTTGACACTGACATAAAGGCTTTGCCGCCAAAACAAGGCTATTTTGAATATGCAGCTAAAAAAAAGATACCTTTCCAGAGCCAGACATTCTACGAGTTTATCGAAGGAAAGAAGATGACTGATACTACAATATCAGAGATTAAGAAAAGATACAGCCTACCTGCAGGCAACTCAGATCGGATAGACGATTCAATAGATTTCAACAAAGAGCAGGCAGTTGTGTTTGTATTATTTACAAAGTATGATAAGGATGAACTTATAAAAGGGGCGACTATCGGCAGCCTTGGCGGGGGTTTTGCTGGTGGTGCAGCTGGTTTAAGCGGTGGTTTAGCATTAGCCCCGCTAGCACCGTTGATCAGCCTTATCCCTGGAGTTAATGTTGGCTTTTGGACAATTGTTGGTGTTGGCGTCATAGTTGGTGTTGGAGGCGGAGCAGTCGCAGGCGGAGCATTAGGCGCAGGCGCAGCAGCAGTAACCCATGCAACATACCCTGCAAGCATCTTGGTGATACCAAGTGAACTGTCAAGGGCACAGGAGCTTGGCTGCAAGACTCTTGGGAATAACTATGAAAATCCGTTCAAGGAGGAGATAATATGAATAAAAAAGGAATTACATGGGGCTGGGAAGTAATCGGCAAGATCATCCTTGTATTAGTGATAATAGTGGTACTGATAATTGCTATTGGTCTTTTGACAGGCAAATCAAATGAATTTGTAGATAAGATAAGGAATATATTTATTTTCGGTGGATAATGGAACAGCAGGATGTAAGTTATTTTTGGAAGAGCATCATCATGGCTATCATTATCATGGCTGTTATGGTGTTATTGATCATAATAATAGTTCCAGGCATGCGAAACCAGATCTTAAACTACAAAGACCTAAATGACACTATTGTTCAAGGTGAGAAAGATTTTACTTTTTCTCAGTCTGGAATAGATGTCAAGTTCAAGGCAGCATATTTCTTTACACTTGCTCCAAGAGAGATAGGATTTTTGTCAGAAGCAGACCTTAAAACTAAGGGCTACATCAATGACATGATGATATCAAAGCTAAAAGGCCCAGCAGCTGCTTATTTTATCGTATTGATAGACAAGGTTATTGATCCGATAGACCTTTCCAAAAACGAGCTTTTCACAAATGATCTTGTAAGAAGTCCAGTTGAGATCACCATTCCATCTTATGGAGATAGTGGCATTGTATACTGGTGGAACAGTAAGGAATGGGAGCAAAGTACTGTATACCTTCAAGATGGCAGGTGGTCTCTCAGCCACAAAGGGACTGGTGTTTACGCTGTTGTTGTTACAGAAGAACACCTTGTGGACATCCCTGATATAGATACTTCTACAGCTATAGCTTAAAACCACCGAAAGGTTTAAATAGTTATCATTATCATGATAAGAATTAACATAACAGTGATAATATGGGTCTTTTAACAACTATCAAGACAAAACCTGTGATAAGGTCAATTTTTGGTAAGAAAGAGCTGGATATAATTGAAAAACAGCTGCTTGGGATAAAATTGACTCCTTCTGAAACAACAAGATTGTCCAGGGACATAAGAAAAAAGTTGATCGCAGTAAAAGAATTGTGTCCTTCTATTGGTGAATTTGATCTGAAAAAGGGATCAGAGCTAAAATATGTTATTGATGAAGCCAAGGCAGTGATACTTGAAAGCGAATACGCAAGATCAATCAATAACATTTTCCTTTTTGGTTCAACAGCTTCTGGGACAAGGGGGCTAAATTCAGATATAGACATAGCTGTTGAATTCTCAAAGATAAACTCAAAGGAAGCGTCAAAATTTAGGGTTTATGTCGCTGCAAGGGTTCCTGAGATAGTAGACATCCAAGTTTTCAATACGCTTCCTCTTAATGTTCAAAGATCTATACTGAATAAACACAAAGTAATATGGCAAGGATAGATGATAAGATTGAGGAAATAAGAAACTATCTTGATGAGCTTAGCGATATTATGCCGTCAAGCTTTGATCTTTACAGTTCCAGCCTGGAAAAGCGGCTTGCCTGTGAAAGGTCTTTTGAAAAGATAGTTGAGGCGATGGTATCTTTGGCTTTGTTGGTTATAACTACCAAAAGAATGCCAAAGCCAAGTGAGGATAACAAGGCTTTTGATATTCTATCACAAGAAAAGATAATCTCCCCAAAACTTGCTATCAAACTAAAGGAAGCGAAAGGCATGAGAAACATCCTGGCTCATGAATATGGCCAGATTGATGATGAGCTTGTGTTTGAAGCAGTGACAGAAGAAATAACTGCTGATGCCGAAGAATTGATCAGTTCCATACTTAAAACCACCGAAACCTTTAAATATTAAAGTTGTCAAAAGTCAATTAAATAAAATTTTAATAAACAAAGAGGTGTTTATATGAAAAAGAAAGCTCAAGGATTATCTTTGAACGTGATAATAGTAGCTGCCTTGGCACTTATTGTTCTGATTGTTTTATGGGCAATATTTACAGGCAGGATGGGAGCAACAGCAAAAGGGCTCACCACACACCAAAGGTGTATTGATGTTTGTACATCAGTTGGGAAAGATGTAGGCTCAACGACTGACAAGCTAGATCCTCAAGCAACTACTGCAGCAGCATCTGCTGACCATTGCGACA
>JAHJBD010000063.1 GCA_018813725.1 Nanobdellota archaeon
CCTACATTTTCTACTAAGCCGCATAAGTAGAAACTTTTTTATATCCATGCTTGATAGCTAACCTAAAATGATAAAGATTACATTTCCGGACGGAACTGTGAAAGAGCATGAGAAAGGGGCTACTGCTTTGGAGATAATCAAGCAGGACATAGGTGAAGGCTTAGCAAGAGCTGCTTTGGCTGCAAAGCTGGACGATGAGCTTATCGACCTTAATACTCCGATAGGATCATCTGGAAAACTTACTGTATTAACTTTCAAGGATGAAGAAGGAAAAGAGGTTTTCAGGCATTCTGCATCACACCTTTTTGCTCAGGCTCTTTTGAGGGTATTTCCAAAAGCAAAGATGGCGATAGGGCCAGCAGTAGATAACGGATTTTATTATGATTTTGAGCTAGATAAGAGCATAACTCCTGATGATCTTCCAAAGATCGAAGCAGAGATGAAAAAGATAGTTGATGAGAAGCTAGATATTGTCAGAAAAGAAGTGCCTGTTTCAGAAGCTTTGAAAATATTTGCAGATAACAAGTTTAAGACTGAGATGATCAAAGAGCTTGATCAGGATACGATAAGGGTATACAAGCAAGGAGATTTCCAGGATTTCTGCAGAGGGCCTCACCTTCCAAATACATCATATATCAAAGCTTTCAAGCTTACAAAGGTTTCTGGAGCTTATTGGAAAGGGGATTCTTCAAAAGAGCAGCTCCAGAGAGTTTATGGTATAGCTTTCCCTGACAAAAAAGATCTAAAAGCATATCTGACACTTATCGAAGAAGCTGAAAGGCGGGATCACAGGAAGATTGGAAAAGTTATGGAATTATATTCATTCCATGATGAAGCGCCAGGCATGCCCTTTTTTCATGACAAAGGAACTTTTATCTGGAACACTTTGCATAATTATGTGATAGAACAGATGAAGAAGAGGAATTATGAGGTAAACAAGACACCTATGATCCTCAATAAGGCTTTGTGGCTGCAGTCTGGGCACTGGGATCATTACAAAGAGAACATGTATTTTACAAAGATCGATAATCAGGATTATGCAGTAAAGCCTATGAACTGCCCTGGAAATATACTTGTCTACAAGACTAATACACATTCATACAGAGAGCTTCCGATCAAAGCCGGAGAGTTTGGGCTTGTGCACAGGCATGAACTCAGCGGAGTATTATCTGGACTGTTCAGGGTAAGGGCATTTACACAGGATGATGCGCATGTATTCTGCACTGAAGAGCAGATTGAAGACCAAATAGAGGAATTGATCAATTTTATAGATGAAGTCTATACAATATTTGGATTTGATTATCATATTGAACTTAGCACCAAGCCAGAGAAAGCGATGGGCGACCCAAAGCTATGGGAGCTTGCTGAGAATAAGCTGAAGAATGTTCTTGAGAAAAACGGAAAGCCATTCAAGGTAAATGAAGGTGACGGCGCATTCTACGGACCTAAGATTGATTTTCACCTTACAGACGCTATAGGAAGAACCTGGCAGTGTGGGACAATACAGCTTGATTTCCAGATGCCTGAGAAGTTTGACCTTTCTTATGAAGGGCAGGATGGAAGAAAGCACAGGCCAGTCATGCTGCACCGTGTAATACTTGGAAGCATGGAAAGGTTTATCGGAATACTTGTAGAACATTTTGCAGGAAAGTTCCCATTATGGATAGCTCCTGTCCAAGCCAAGATTGTTACAGTATCAGATGCATTCAATGATTACGCAGATTCTGTTGCTGTGCAGATGAAGGATGCTGGGATCAGGGTTGAAGTTGACAAGAGAGCTGAAAGCATCTCAAAGAAGGTAAGGGATGCACAGGTTGAGAAAGCAAGCATGATCCTAACTGTCGGCGAAAAGGAGCAGACAAATAATACTTTAGCAGTAAGGACTTTGGACGGAAAAGTCAAGTTCGGTGTAAAACTCGATGAGTTCATAGCTAAAGTTAAAGATAATGTTAAGAAAAAGAGCAAGACTATCGAATTCTAGAGTTCAATAAAGCCGCCAATCTCAAGTATAACGATATTAGTATCATGTTCTGACAAGTCTTTGAAATAGTCAGCATCGTCCCTGTGACCGACAATGCCTGAGCCCCAATGAATGGGTATTGCAATCTTAGGTTTTATGATCTTGACTGCCTTTGCAGCTTCCTCTGCACCCATGGTATAAGTTCCGCCAACAGGTAGCAAGGCAATGTCTGCGCTGATCTCGCTTATTTCAGGTATAAGGTCTGTATCGCCTGCATAATATATTGTCTTTTCTTCTGCAGTAATGATAAAACCTAACCCTGCACCTTTCTTGTGGTTAGGGATTGAAATGGAGTATGCATCCACTGCCTTAATCTTGATATTGTGTGATTCATATTCCTGGCCTGGAGACATATTAATTGTCCCAAACAGTACCCTTGAGACAGAATCAGGCCCAAGTATCATCGTATCATCTTTCCTAATCCTGTTTATCTTTTCCTGGCTGAAGTGATCATAATGGTCATGGCTCACCAGGATAATGTCAGCTTTTTGACTGTAATCATCACCATAATATGGATCTATATATATCACTTGATCAGCAGCAGTGATCTTTAATGACGAGTGGCCAATCCATTGGATGATCATGATAATGCCTGGAATGTAATATTATTTAATGATTTCGATAGATTTAATAACAAGGAGAATTGCAAAATATAGATGGAGACAGTAACCATAATCGGGCTTGCAGCAGGAACATTGACAACAGCATCTTTCTTGCCACAGTTTGTAAAAGTGCTGAAGACCAAAGAGACAGGAGACCTTTCACTTTTTATGTATGTAGCTTTTGTGTTTGGGATAATACTATGGCTTATCTATGGTATAATATTGAATGCACTGCCGATAATACTAGCAAATGCTGTAAGCCTTGCGCTTGCTTTCAGCATATTGATTCTTAAGATCAAGTACGGGTGAGCATAGTTAGGTCAAAATTACAAAACCTTACATCAGGTTTTCCATTCGGATCTAACATAAGATTATCTCCTTCAAAAGTAAGGAGAACATGGTGGCCTACGAGGTTTAAGTCTTCATAACCGCAGGATTCAAGTGTAGCCTTGCATCTTTTTAGAAGAGCGCGGTATTCCCTTTTACCAAGTATTCCTTTTTGATAAGCCTGCATAGCGTTCATAGTGGAGTATTGAGATTCTGGCCGTTCTGCCAATTCTTCATCACGACCATTCCAGTAGCCCCATATATTTACGTACTCTCTATCTGGACGAAGGATAAGCAATCCATCTTGACACACTATTTGGCTATGACTCTTGTACCTGCTATCATCAAGCATCGCAGTCGCAACCTCTGTTGTGTGGCCAGTCCTATAGATGGCCCTAGGATAGATAGTATTTGCACCATTTCTTGCAAGATCAAGCGCTATCTTCACTTCCTCAAATGGACTATTGTAACCAAACTCTAGCATATTCAGAGATTTCTCGTCATCAGGTGACACATTTGGTACCTCACCAACTCTAGATTGACGCCAGACAAAATTAAGGCCATCTTTGGTTATGGTCTTATAGGTCTCTCTCACCTGGCTTAACCTTATTGAAGGGGTTCGTCTCCACCTTTCTGGTAGAAAATAATCAAAAAGCCGGGGATCTTTTCCAACAACAAACAAAGTACCACCTGTGCTTGGAACCTTACCACATACATAATCTACCCCTAGAATATTTATTGGAGCAAGGTTATCTGGGAACTTGTGCTGACTACCAGCAAACCGCATGGCCTGCCTCTCATGGTAAGCTCTCCTTGTCATAGTGCTTGTTGAAGCAAGATATTCTTCAGTACGAGTCAAAAGTTCATAATCTATGATAGCGTAAACTATATGATCACCTTTTTTCAGCAGAGTGCCATCTATTTGGGGTCTGACTATGATATGGTGAGGTTTCCTGTCACCAACCTTGAAGCCTTTTGAAGCAAGATCACTGTCCACCTTGAGAGTGAGTTCTTTAATCTGTTCAGGCTGCATCCCTACCTGAGTTGCATCAAGCCCATCTATCCAGCCATATACAACATAATACTCCTTATGGATATCAAGCTCAAGATTTGTCATCCTGCTGGACGCGTTGCTAAATACTGATTGTTTCCTGCCCATCTGCCAAGGTTCTATATTGCCAGGAGGAACAAAGATACCATAAGGTTTCTGGGTATGGACAACTTCAGTCGCACCATCTCTTGAACTCCTAAGCTGATTTAGAAGCTGGAATTCTTCAAACGGACTGTTAAATTGCCAATCAGTAATATCATCTAGCAGGCAGTCTGAGCTTGGAGTTTCTTGTCCTACACGAGAGTTCCTGATGACTATGTCAAGGCTTCTTCCCTCAACTGGTTTTGTTTCTACACGCCTTGCACAGCTTGTTCCTGGAAGGCTCTTAGCGTGATCCTTAAGCCATTCGTGATCATACCAATTTTCTGGAAGCAGGTTTTGTTCTAAAGGAGCACCATCAGGAGCAAGGTATAAAGAAGCACCGTCAGACAATGATAGATGAATGTATGCCACATCAAGTATCTCTACAAGGTCTCTTCCGATTACTTCTGCCATGCCTATAAAGTCAGCTGAGAATTTAAAAAGCTGAGCCTTGTTTCATAGGTCTTGGATTATATATCTATAAGCAGGTGAATATAAGTTTATATTAGAAGGCTTATATCTTGAGACACATCTTAATGGGTTATCTTAAGGAGGTAATAGATATTTATAACCCAATAAAGGAATTTAAGGAAAGGCCAGTATACAACACGATTGTTACAGGATTAGGAGCAGCAGCAATTGGATTGAGCGTGATTGCAAGCCAGAGAGTGAACCAGCTTGCAGATGACTATGTTGCTAGCGTTGAGATGGAGCGTAACATGCAGACAATATTGTGGCTGGATTCAAAAGCAGACCAGCAGAACACTCAGATAATGGAAGCGCAGATGCAGCTAGCAGAGACACTTACAGATAAACTGGTTGAAGCATCTCACGTGATACAGGCGCAAAGAGAGCAGCTGGAAAATCAGTGATTTTAAGTTTTTGTTTGATTAAATTTATAAAAGCTTAATGTTTCTTAGAACATATGGTATTGGAAAAGCTAGGTGACAGTTTAAAGAACACCTTAAAGAAGATAGCTGGAAGCGTGTTTGTAGATGAAAAGCTGATCAATGAGCTTGTCAAGGATATTCAGAGAGCTTTACTGCAATCAGATGTGAACGTTAAGCTAGTTTTTGAGCTGTCTAACAAGATTAAAGAAAGGGCGCTTAAAGAAGATACACCTGGTTCTATCACAAAAAAAGAGCACCTTATCAATATTGTATATGAAGAACTTGAAAATTTTTAGGAAAAGAAGGGCACAAGATCGATGTCAAGGCAAAGCCTTTCAAGATAATGCTTGTGGGATTATTCGGAAGCGGTAAGACTACCACTGCTGGAAAGCTTGCAAGGTTCTTTACCAAAAGGGGGATGAGAGTTGCACTTGTAGGATTAGATATCCACAGGCCAGCTGCAATGGACCAACTTGAACAGGTTGGAAAGAAAGCTAATGTTCCGGTTTTTATCGATAAAAATACTAAAGATGCTGTCAAGATATGGATGAACAATATATCTGAATACAAGAAGTATGATGTTATAATAATCGATACAGCTGGAAGGGATGCGCTGTCTGCAGACCTTATCGAGGAGATCGAGAATGTCAACAGGATTGTCATACCAAATGAAAGGCTACTTGTAATCTCAGCAGACATCGGGCAAGCTGCGCAGAAACAGGCTGAACAGTTCCATAAATCATGCAATATAACTGGAGTTATAGCGACAAAGATGGATGGTACTGCAAAAGCTGGAGGCGCATTATCAGCGTGCGCCGTAACAAAAGCGCCGATCAAGTTTATAGGTGTAGGCGAGCAGCAGGATGACCTTGAGACATTCAATCCGCCTGGTTTTGTATCAAGATTGCTTGGCATGGGCGACCTTGAAGCATTGCTTGAGAAAGCTAAAGGCGCTATCGATGAGAAAGATGCTGAAGACCTTGGAAAAAAGTTCATGAGCGGAAAGTTCAATCTTATAGATCTTTACGAGCAGATGAGCGCATTACGGAAGATGGGGCCATTATCCAAAGTTATGGAGATGGTGCCAGGATTTTCACAGATTAAATTACCTAAAGAGCTTCTTCAGACCCAAGAGGGAAAGCTTGAGAAATGGCGTCATGCTATGAATTCTATGACCAAGTATGAGCTTGAGAATCCTGAAGAGATAGATGTTGGCAGACTGGAAAGGATATCTAAGGGTTCTGGTGTTTCTATCAAGGAAATACGTGAGCTTATCAAGCAGTACAGGCAGAGCAAGAAGATGATGAAGATGATGAAGGGCTCTGGTGATATGAACAAGATGATGAAGAAGTTTAAGGGGAAATTGCCGCCTGGTATGGGTATGTGATTTATTCGCCCCAGTAACTCCTAAACTTGTCCATCCAAGTGTAATATTCTCTGTTTGTCAGAAGGTCTAGAAAACCCATAGA
>JAHJBD010000064.1 GCA_018813725.1 Nanobdellota archaeon
CTCTTGAATGCTGTGGAACCCATAACATGCCTGATGGTGAAGTATTCACAGAGCCTGTGAAGAACTCAGTGAACGGACATATACAATACTCATTCCCAGCAATTAAAGGAGGAAGGGAAGTTGATGGAATCTGGCTGAGATTCAGGAAAGGAAAGGTTGTAGAGGCAAAAGCAACAAAGAATGAGGATTATCTCAAGAAGATGATAAAAATGGACTCAGGATCATGTTATGTAGGAGAATTCGGTATAGGCTTAAACTACAACATAAAGAAGTTTGTTAAGCAGATACTATTTGATGAGAAGATAGGCGGAACAGTGCATTTTGCTCTCGGAAAAGCATACACTAAAACAGGCGGGGAGAACAAAACAGCCCTGCATTGGGACATGATAAAGGATATGAGAGATGGCGGAGAGATCTACTTTGATGATAAGCTTGTCATGAAGAATGGCAAGTGGAAGATTTATTCTTAAAAGTTTGTTTAAATGCTAAAGAATTTCTTTGATGAGATGTTATAATAGAAATATAATAAAAAAAGAAAAAAAGAAAGATGGTTTATCTTCTTGCCATCTTTGTCATTGCTACGTCGCCATCCTTGTCGATGAAATAAAGCATTCCTTTCTCTCTAGTTATTCCACACTTCACAAGGACTTCCTGTTTCTGCTTTCCTTTCTTTCTTCCTTGTACCATCTTTGCTCTAGCTACATTTCCTTTCTTGTCAAGGAAATAGAGCCAGCCCTTCTCTCTCTTTATTCCGCATTTATCTACTTTCTTTGCCATTCAATCACCTTCTTTACTGGTTTATATGTTGTTTACTATCGTTATACGCCACTAATTAAATAGTTTACGTTATACGACCATGAGTTTCTTTGAAATCCTTGTCAGGATGACAGGTTTCTTGTCAAGCAGGATAGTGTCCTCAATCCTTATGCCCAACCTATTTTTAAGGTATATTCCTGGCTCGACAGTGAACACCATACCCCTCTTGAACCTTTCCTTAGACTTTGACTTTAGATTAGGAAGCTCATGTATCTCCACACCAACGCCATGACCAAGACCATGGGTGAAATCCTTTGAATACTTTCCGAGTATCTTGATTGTGAGATCATAAGGGTCAGAGCATTTCTGTCCTGGCCTTATGGATTCAGCCACTGATACCTGTAAATCATGCATCATTTTATAAAGTTTTTTATCTTTTTCAGAGGGAGCACCGATATAAATGGTTCTTGTGGTGTCTGAACAGAAGCCTTTATGCTTGACTCCAAAATCAATGACACAGAAACCCTTGCTGATTTTCCTGTTCTGAGGTGTATGATGAGGCTCTGCTGCTGAAGTGCCAGAAGCCACAATAGGCGGAAAAGCAAGCTCACAACCAGCCTTTATTGTCTCTGACTCAAGGAATTCAGCTGCCTGTTTCTCTGTCTTAAACCTACTGAAACCCGCTACACATCGCTTGAGGATATCATCACTTATTGAACATGCCTTTCTTATCTTCTTGATATCTTCATCAGTCTTCACTGATCTTATTTCCCTGAGTAAAGGAGAGACATCAATGAATCTCTTTTTCTTCAGTTGTTTTCTTACTGCCTTCATGAAAGATAGAGTCATTGTGCTATAATCAATACCAATTGACTTTCCCTTGAGGTATTTCTTCAGAATCTGCCAAAAATTCTTTTGGTACATAATTACTTTTAGGCCTTTGGCAAGTTTTCTTGCGCGAAGAATCTCCATCTGTGGCACAAGAAGATATTCTTTGTCCTTGAGGAGCACAAGACAGCCATAACCTGGATATCCTGTAAGATAAAAGAAATTAGGATCTGGATTCATTCCAAGATTGAACAGGAGAACACAATGAAGCTTTTTCTTTCTTGCATGATGCCTGAGTTCTTTTCTTTTCTTCCTCATTATGGATTACCTGTTGTCTCATCCTTATCTGGTCACTTCAAATCCTTTTACTGTCTTAAGAAGATCTTTTGCTTTCTTATTCTTATCAAAATGATCACGGACAGGCTTTATGAGCTTGTCTATATGCACTGCGACACTTGCTTTGAGATCCATTGGATGGAGCTCTTTCTTGGCAAAGGCAATCTCAAGATCATTGTAGCTGCTGAAACATAAATCTCCACCGAATTTAGCAGGCCTCTCGATTTTAAGCTCTTTGAACCTCTCAAATATCATATACCTACAGTATTCCAGGACTGGATTATCCTTTGTCTCTCCTTCAAGACAATAAGCCTTACCTATCTTTCTTTTGATATCCTCTTCTGAATCTGTCATGAAGATTGCAGTGTCTGGTTTTGATTTTGACATCTTCATCTCTATTGCCCGCTCAACAGGATCGTCTATGTTGACAGCTGGCTTTCCAAGCCCCATGATCATATGATGGCTCACAATAACTGGTTTCCAGAAGCCAAGCTTTGGGCCAACTTCTCTTGCAAGCACATTCACTTTTCTCTGGTCCATGCCAAGCTGGCATATGTCTGCCTTAAGATAGAATATGTCAGAACACTGCATCATAGGATAGAGAACCTGAGAGCCCTGCTGTGCCTGGGCTTCTGTCCTTCCCATTATCTGCGAACATCTGAGAAGTCTTTTTACTGTTGTATTCCTGGCAACATCCATAACAATCTTCCAGTAATCCTCACCTTTGACAGCATCGCTTGTCCAGAGGAACTCAACATTGTCCATGTCCATTCCGCAAGCTTTCCAGACCTCAATCTGATACTTGCCTACTGTCTGGATCTTTTCTAAGTCACCACCCATCTTGTTGTTGGCCCATGCAAACCAGTCAGCAACCCACATCTTGAACTTGCAGCCAGCTTTTGTCATCTTATTGATGTTAATGGCTCTCAACAGGCCCTGAGCAATATGAAGATGGCCTGAAGGCTCAAAACCATCATAAGCAATAGGATTCTTCTTTGTCTCAAGCAGTGACTTTAGGTCTTCTTCTGTGATTATCTCTTCACCTACCTGCCTGATAAGATCCATTCTTGATTCAATGTCCATAAAAGTGGTGTTTATGCTCGTTATTTAAATAATTTGCCACTGGACAAACATTCCAGAAAGTTATATAAACAGGGCCTGGAC
>JAHJBD010000065.1 GCA_018813725.1 Nanobdellota archaeon
AATATATTAAATCAATAAATAATGTAATTAATCTAGAATTAAAATTTAGAATCCAAAAATGGAATTCTATCCAACATAACTCATGCGCTTCTTTTCGCTCTCATCTGTTGCTACTTGGCTTTTGGATAATATGTCTTTAAGCTTTGCCTCAAACTTTTGAGCTTGCTCAAGCAAAGGCTTGTAATCAACATTTAATCCAAGATATTTATCCAAAACCTCGATTATCTTTGCAGCAGCTTTAGAATCAGGCATGCTTGAATGAGTATCTGCAAAGAAACATGTCAATGGATTTTTCTCAGACCTAAGCATCAATGCGCCAGTGACACCCATTATTATACCTTCTTTAAGGGGCCCTACGTTAATCTTTGATGGGTCGATATTATGGTTACTGTAATAGAATGCTTTTGATTCCGCCTGCGCTTCAGAACTGCCTACACCCTCTAAGCTTACTACTTCCTTTGCTTGCAGCTCTTTTGCTAGATCTATGATCATATCAGCAAGGTCCCATTCAAAACCATTTGATGCAGATACTGCATGCAATATAACCACATTAAATTTTTTATTATAGAATATTCCTAAAGGCTCAACTACCTTGTTGTCATGTATAGCAACTATCGGCGGCAGATCATCAAACATGATCTTTCCTATCATCTCAGTGCCAAGATGCTCGATAAGAAATTCAGTTGCTATAGTTCCCACCAGGCCAAAACCTGGAAAACCTTCGATAAGTATAGGACTCTTTGGTCTTTTATTAAGTTGGATCTTCAAATCTAACACCTCTTTATACTTTATTTTGTTTACTCTTTTTCTTAGCTATACTTTCCTGTTCTTTTCTCTTTTTCTCTAATCTCCTTTGCTCAGTTTCAACAGCCTTGCTTTCACGCTCTTCTCTTTTTTTCTTTCTTGCTTCCCATTGTTTGCTGAAACCTTTAACTTTCCTTGCAGCTCTAAGTGTTTCTGCCTTGCATCTCCTGATAAAACCGCTCATGAACATTATCCTAAAATGAAGTTTCATCTCTGATTTTCTGAATTCAGTAAAAAGCTCTTCTACTTTTTTTATCAGTTCTTCTACCTCTTCAGCTTTTTCAGGATTTTGTGCTGCTATCTCAGCTATCCTTTGCGCATCTCTCCTCATCTGCCTAAAGAATGCAAACTCATATCTTAGGAATTCATCCTCAAAAAGCTCTGTGTACTTGCTGATGGTCTTGTCCCAGTCAACCTTTTCTTTTGCTAATGATGCTGAATCATGGCTGTGCACTGCCTGAAATATCCTTCGTGACTGCTCATGCAGATCATTTATCAATTCCCGTGGTTCTTCCAAAGTATATATGTTTCTCATATTTTTTCCTTCACCTAGTATATATTTAAAACTTTCTATAAGGTTTTCTAAGAGCAATAAAATGATCCTTACATATTACTTATCAAAACCTTTAAATAATACTTCTATCCAAGGATAATATAGGTGATAGATTGAGAATAGTTATGATTTGCATTGGAGTACTTATTGTACTTGCAGGTATAATTCCACTCTTAGGATATTCTGGCGTGCTTCCAAAGGCTATCCCATATCAGGGAACTGGTTATTCAATAATTGTTGTTAGTATTGGAGTGCTTGCTCTTGTGTATGCTGGCCTTAATATCACCATGATGGGTTTTGCAAAGATTGTTGCTATATTGATCGCGGTAATGGCCATATTAGGTGGCGTGCTTCCCTTGGCTACAAAGTACTTGCCAAAATTCATACCCACATCAGGACCGCTCTACGCAGGATTGATTATCGTTATAGGTGGTATAGGGATAGTATATGGGATGCTTTCTATAGGCTAGTAAGGGCACTTATCTCTTCACCGCATCTCTGAAGCATATACCTTACTCTATGCTCGAAGTTCTGTTTGTCAATCCCATACTTATTCTCAAGACTGCCTATCATGCTCACAGAATTTTTCTTTTTCAAAGCAGTAGCAACACCTTTCACAAATTCGAACACATTGGAGACAGATTCATATGCCCTTGTAAAATGCGACTTGTAGTTTTTGTTGCTTAAATTCCTAACAATAATGATCTCATTGCTGTATATACTCATCAGGTCAGCAAGGCTTAATGCAAGTTCAAGAACAACTGGGTCTGATGTTGCATATTTGTACTGAAGCTTGTTGACCTTATCAAAATCTTCTTTTATCTTGCCTAAAATGCGCTTTTTCAGATCCATATTTTTCTTCAGCTCAGAAACATTTCCTGACCTGCCTTTAATCTTTGTTCCTGTCCATACCCATTTGTTTGTGTCATTTACATCTGCAGCACCTAATGCCAAGATTTTACCTACCTCTTTGATAGCTGGACTCCTAGCCTTGAACTCTTCGCCAGTACTACAACTACCCATATTTCCTATCCTTTTCCCTTGCTTCAGCTGATTTGGAGCAAGAAAGTGCGCTCTTGCGAAATTAAACTCATTTTCGTTGTCAAATAGCCACCAATGATAAACAAATTTTCCAGAAACCTTATTGGATTTTGGTGCAGCAACTCTAGGTTTTGGATAACCTCTTGGAATTCTCGCCTTTCCTGGCTGCGGCACTTTAAACTTGCTGTCAAAGACAATAGCTTGAGGCCCTAGCTTTGGCAATAATCCAGGGGAAAAATAACAATATCCTTTATTTCCCCATGCTGTTCCAAAACTGTTCCTTATCTTGAATACTGGTCCTTTTGCATAATCTGGCAGATATCCCACAATTAGCATAGTGTGCCCCTCATTCTTGAACCTGACTACATTATTGCTGTCTCCAAAAAAGAACCGATTTGCGTCCTCTAATCCAGTAGGCCTATTTTTTATGCATAATACTACTACATTTCCATCATGCAGCTCTTGGATGATCTCATCAACATTGTTTAGGGCCCTTGGCGCTGAAAAGTATTTCCTTTTTGCAGCGTCAGATACTGCTGCAGCAGACGGTGTTAATGCAAATCTGCCATTATAATGCTCCTTTTCCCAGTCGTGCGCAGCTTTAAGGTCAACTGGAGCACCGTTTGTGTCAGTAAAACTGCTGTCCCATGGCCAAAGATTCTCGCGGCAGGTTCCATTGTTGACAAATATCCCTGGAAACCTGTTTGTATCAACTCCCACTCTTCTGTCTTTTGGAGGCTCCCTAAACAGCCACCATAAAAACATGGGTGACAATTCAGGCTGGACTTTCTTCGCCATCTTTGCCTCTTCAAACTCAGCAAGAGCAGCGCAGGAAAAACCCACACATGCAGGCATAGGGAACTGATCACGAGGGCTGTGCATCCAGCTAGAATGATCTACTCCCGGTATCTTCTTTCCCTGCTGCCTTAACTCTTGGACATCTACTCCCATGATTCCCTTATCTCCTCTGCTGTATGCTTGACACCTATTCTTTCTGGTATAGTCGGCACTGTTGTATCAATTATCCTAACTTCCACACGTGGGTCTGTTTCATTTCTGCTTATATGCCTGCTTTGGCCTTGCAGATGCTCATCCTTGTTCTTGCCAACGATCGCCCAAACCTGATAATCCCATGGCCCATCAGGCACAATAAGCTCATAATCACCAAACTGGTTTAAGGCTCCTGATGGAAATGCTATCTTTATGCCATTCCTTATTCTGTTGATACTTTTTCCAATACCTATCTTCCTGATATGGCTGATCAGCTCTTTGAATATCTGTGGATAAGAATGCTCTAGGACCTTTAGCTGCTCTGTATCATAGATATTGATAACATGCCCTTGTATTACCAGCCTGACATAGACATAAGCCAGTGACAGCACTTTTGTGGGTTCACTCCCCTTGTAACCTTGGACATATGCAGTTATCCTCATATTCTCACCCTTCCTGTTGCGCACCCTGCGTTTGGATCAACATTAGTTATCTCTGGACAGAATGCTGCGCCTGCTGGCCTTGGTGTCTGTTGCACAGCAGCTCCTGGAGTTGATCCGCCAGCCGCAGATGTTCCAGCGCTTCCTCCTCCACCGTCTGAACCTCCTTCTCCACCATCACTACCCCCTTCAGTACCCTCATTATCTTTATCCCATCCCAGAATGGCACAGAATATGTAAACTATCATTGCAATTATGCAGACAGCCTCTGCAAAACCAACCCATGCATCCATGTTTGCGAACTCAAGGCTCTGCTCTAATCCCATCATGTTATGGAATATTGTGGCAAGAAGATATATTGAGACAGCTTTCAATGCGCACTCAGCCCTGGCCATTCCTGGGAATGCAAACTTATTGATGTAAAGTATCGCTGCAATTGGTATGCCAAACAGTAAAATAACTGTGACTCCCCCGTATGTCTTCAATAATCTTATCAGCACTGCAGTGGGGATCAGTATTGCGCCCATCAGTGATAAACATGCAGCGACTGTTACTTGAATATTCTTCTTGCTCTGGAAAACCTTGCTTACCCCAAAAAAGAATAATGCAAACAATAGCAGCCATATCAGGAACCTCATAGCAAATTCAACTGTCCTGTCTCCAAGGGAGCCGCTTACATCCACAAACACCCAGCCAAATATCTTATACATGAACCGCCCAACAGTTGAGCCGATATCCTGTGCCATTACAGCAGGTATGCTTGTAAGCAATGCTGCAAGAATTATAGCTAGTTTGGTAAGCTTCATAACTGCCTCCTGATCTTTCTTGTTATGCTGTTGTCAAGAACTTTGTATAGCTTGATATTGCCTATCTTCTTGGCTTCGATTATCCCAAGTTTAGCCATTTTCTGCAGTATCCTGAATGCAGTTGCCACAGGAATCTTTGCTTCACGGGCGATCTTATGGGCATATGTATAATCTTTTTCTTGCAGCAGCTCCCTTAGAATCCGCAAAACCTTATCATCCACAAGTAATTCCAAGCCCATACTTTGAATACTGATTGAGTTATTATTTAAATATTTCTAT
>JAHJBD010000066.1 GCA_018813725.1 Nanobdellota archaeon
AGGTCCGCAAGGCCCCGTGGCGCCGGCAGGCCCCCACCAGTTGTCTGCTTTTGGAAGGAACGCTATCCTTTTTTCAGATATGCCTAATGATTTCCATATCCCTGCAGCCTCTTCATCCTTAGGTGCATCATTGTCACCTACAAAACATGTGACTGCAAGCCTTTCCAATGGCAAAGAAAGCCACTCTTTTGAAGTCAAGAACTCAAAGCTCCAAGAGATCGCCTCTTTCTTAAAATAATCTCCAAGGCTCCAGTTTCCAAGCATCTCAAAAAAGGTTGTGTGTGTTGCATCACCCACTTCATCAATGTCCTGTGTCCTTATGCATTTTTGCACATCAGCAAGCCTTGTGCCTAAAGGATGCGGCTGGCCCATAAGGAAAGGTATCAGCGGGTGCATGCCAGCAGTCGTGAACAGCACAGTAGGATCATGCTCAGGTATAAGGGGAGCGCTGTCTATAATAGCGTGCCCTTTGGACTTGAAAAACTCTAGGTACTTTCTCTTAAGCTCTGATGTTTTCATTGCAATATGTTCTTTTAGTGCCTTATTTAAAGTTTATGCAAAACTCCAAAAATCTTCGATTTTTGACAGTTTTTGTCAGAAAAATATTTAAACTCAAATGCTAAAAAACCTGTTATGGCGCTAGAAATCCTGCTTCCAACATCTGAACAGCTGATCAAGCTTGGAGTAGCACTAATGCTTGGAGCGCTTATAGGATGGGAACGCCAGATAAGCCATAAGCCAGCAGGTTTAAGGACACATATACTTGTGTGTGTTGGTTCCACATTAGCAACAATAGTCTCAGCTGATTATTTTCTTGCAGATCCAGCAAGAGTAGCTTCAGGTATTCTTACCGGTATAGGTTTTCTTGGTGCAGGAACAATAATAGCTTCACAAGGAAATGTACGCGGCCTCACAACAGCAGCATCTTTGTGGGTCATGGCAGCTGTCGGACTTGCGATCGGAGTAGGTTATTATGTGCTTGCTGCTATAGCTTCAATATTGATATTGATAATCTTATTCTTGGTAAAAGTAGAAAAAGTTGACTTTATAGAAAAAAAGAAATAACTTACTTGAACAACTTTTCCATAGCATCCAGAGAATAAAGCACTATTGCATGAGTCTGGTCTTTTGACGGATAAAACGCTTCCTTCTTCTTATGCACAGAAAATATCCTTATCTGGTTTATTAGATGCACCTGGTTTGTAAGGGCAGGATCTATCAATACCCCTTGATCCTTAAGCTTGGCGATAATATTACCCAACCCGATGCCTGGGCTTTTCTCTAATAGGTCATTACCAGTTGTCTCAAAATATTTCCTGTGAAGCGCAGTCTCAAGCAATCTTCCGCACAGTATTATCGCGCTTCTAAGGCATCCTGCATTAAAGCATTTGTTCAGTTCTGATATGTCTGCCTTGACCTCGCTTTTTACATCCTCTGGTATATAAGATGGGATCGGAAAAATATTCTCAATATCATCTTTTGGGTAATTTATCTGGTCTGAAAGAAATTTGATCTTCTGTACTACGCTCTTAAGCTTGCTCACATCATTAGATTCAAGCTCAGGCATCATTACCAGTATTTCAGACACCCTTTCACTGTTTCTGGAATCATACTTGTTAAGCTGAGGAAGCTCGATAGATGCGCTTTTGACAAGTTTTAATGCAGTCTGGACAGCTTGCACATGATAAAGCTGCTTCTTTACCTTAAAGTCATATATCGCCTTGGCACTGTCGATCTTTGTTGTCAGGTCAACATTGTTCTTGACTGCAGTATCAAGCGCATTGCTAAGGTTTATCAGGTTCTTCTGGAAGTCTGTCATGAGAGGATATCAATCACTGTGCATATTTATATTTTGTTGTGATAGAATCGGTTTTTAATAGGGAGCATCGCTTGGCAGTATCCAAGGGTTGCCTAGAGGATCTGTATCAGGTATCTGGCTTCCCGGCGGGAAATAGTATAATTTTGCATTGTTGCCCCCAGTCATGCAGACATTGGTGTTTCCTGCACCGCAATTATCGGAAGGGTAATTATTGTAAAGGTTTACACCAAGGGAGATATATGGCGACTGTCCGCGGGATTCCCTGAGCCTTGCTATCCTGCTCTCTTTCTTCTTCAATTGCCTTGCTTCTGCTATCTTATCTTTCTTAGACTCATAATAAGTTTGCCCAAACATATTCACAGCCTTTCCATCAGAATAAAGTGTGATGTCCATTATGTATGAATAGGCCTTTTGATTTAGGTTCTTTTCATTGTTAGAGGTAATCTCTACATAGAAACTGCACTCTCTTCCTATACACTCGCTAGGCCATGCAACCGTGGTCCTCTTTGATGATGATGCCGCTACCAATTTGGCAGAATTCTTAGCAAGTGATTCTGATGTAGGCATGTTAACGTTAGGGCAGTAATAAAGTTTTGTCATGGTGCCTTTCCTGTTTCCTGGCGCTGATTCTGCTCTTGGATAGGCAGGGGCATGGAAACAAACTGTATCTGGATCAACCCCACAGGCAGACCCACCAAAGCCGCATACATGCATTGTGTAAACATCTGCCTTATCTCCTTTGATTAGTTCAAGATTATTATCAAAAGATTTGGATGAAGAAGGATCTTTAGTGAAAGTTGCACCTGACTGTGTTTTTACAGTCCCATCAGCAGATATCCTTAGGTAAGCTAGTCTTGAATACTTAACCTCATTGTTATCCATGTTTGTTTCTTCAAGGTAATACCCACAATATTTGCCTATACACTGGCTAGGTATCTTGGCTGACTGGTAAGCGCTGCTTGAATAATACCATGGACCGCATTCTGCATTCTTGCCTCCCCAACCACACGCAGTATTTCCCATGAATTCAGAACGGCTTCCTGCACCATTATATAGGACCAATGTTTTTGGAGGCACAGACTGTGCTAAAACCCGGCAAGAACTCTTATCAAAAGCTACTGTGCTTGAAGGTGCTGGAGCACTAATCTGTTGTTCCCATTTTTTACCAGTTGGGTCAATTTCAGGGAAACTGGTAGTCCCAGGTGGGAAATAGTATAATTCCAATATC
>JAHJBD010000006.1 GCA_018813725.1 Nanobdellota archaeon
AGCACTGTTCAAAAAGCGATTGATAAAGGAAAAACTATCAAGAGCATAAGTTATACATTCCAAAGCTTAGATAATGGGGTTACTACTATCAGAAGCGCCTTTGTCAAAGGAGACAAGATGAAGCTTAAGAAAAGTGTTGAAGGTGCTTATGGAGTAATACCAAAAGGCAAGGAGCATGATACTATATATATAGATATGACTGCAAAAACCGCCATAGGATATTGTGAAGATAATAAGATCTGCACAAGGTCTGATGCGCCAATCGCACTTGATTATGAAAAAGAGGTTGTGCTTGATCCGCTTACACTTCTGGATCAGATCGAAAGCGCTGAGAAGATTGCTACAGAGCAGCTAGACAGCAGGAATGTTGTCAAGTTCTCAAGCGAGATAGGCACAGCATGGATCGATACATACTATGGTGTGATCATGAGGGTTGAGGAAGGCGCAAGCATAATCAGGTTTGAAAACTGGGAAGTAAACCAGGTAAAGGATGATGAAGTGGTGCGCTAAGAATAGTAGTATTTATTTTTCTTTTTTTGTTCTCTGTCTTTGACTGAATCTAGCTTATTTGTCCGAGGCCTGTGGCTTTCTTCGTCTCTTCTGAATGTTATGCCCAAATCCTTTAGGAACATTGACATCCCTGTCTCCATGTTAAACGGCCCTTTGCATTCGCCACTTATTGCAGGCTCACCATCAAATACAATAAGGTCTTTGCTGATATAATCTATAAAAAGAAGGTCGTGGTCTACAATCAGCGCTGAGGCTCCTTTCTGCTCGATAAATTCTCCTATTATCTTTCCTAGTCTCAATCTCTGCTCAACATCCAGGTAAGCTGAGGGTTCATCTAAAAGGTAAAGCTGTGCATCATTGCCAAGGCAAAGTGCTATCGATACACGCTGAAGTTCACCACCTGAAAGTTCACTTAACTTTCTCATCAATAGAGGTTTTATATCTAATGGATTGATCAGCTGGTTAGTGTATTTTGTTATGGCTTTTTGAAGGACAGTCATGACAAGCTCATCACTATCTGCTTCAAGGTATTGCGGCTTATATGATACAGTAACCTTAGTATCAACCTGGCCTTTGTCTGGTTTTGCTTGCTCTGCTAGGATCCTTACAAACGAGGTCTTACCTATACCGTTCTCACCTAAAATACCTATGACATCATCTTTGAATATTTCACCTTTATCTGCTTTAAGCGAGAAACTTCCAAATTTCTTTGTAATGCCCTGCCATGAAGTTAAGATATGGTCTGACCTTTTTGGTGTTGGAGGTTTTGTCTCAAACCTAATCTCATAATCCCTGAACCTAACATTCTGTTCTCTTAAGAAACCTGAAAGGTAGACATTTATCCCTGCTTTAGTTGTCTTTGGCAGCGAGACTATGCCGTACACTGATGGTTTTCCGTACATAAGATGCACCAAGTCAGTCATGTAATCCAGGATTATCAGGTCGTGTTCTACAACAAGAACTGCTGTATTTTCATCTGCAAGCTCTTTTATGAATTTTGCAACCTTTAGTCTTTGCTTGATATCCAAGTAAGAGGTTGGCTCGTCAAATATGTAGAGGTTGGCTTTCTTTAAGACTGTTGCTGCTATTGCAACTCTTTGGAGCTCTCCTCCTGAGATGTCTTTGATGTTGTGATCTAGTATCTTATCTATGGATAATAATCTTGAGATCTTATCTAATTCTTTCTTTTCATCAACTTTCTTCAATAGGTCTTTTACTGTCCCTTTCTGTGTCTTTGGTATAAGCTCAACCTGCTGAGGCTTGTATGCAACCTTGATCTTTTGTTCTTTTAACTTTTCAAAGAAAATTTGAGCTTCTGAACCTTTGAAATAATCAATCAAAGAATCATAGTCTGCTTCTTTGTCTTTTCCTAAGTTTGGCTTTAGTATCGAAGCTAATACCTTGATTGCTGTAGATTTACCTATCCCGTTCTTGCCTAAAATTCCGACAACTTTGCCGAAAATCGGTGTTGGAAGATTGTAAAGGTGAAAGCCGTTCTGGCCATATCTGTGGATAGGGTCCTGGTCAAGCTCTTCTGGCAGGTTAATTATTGAGATAGCTTCAAAAGGGCACCTGTGAGGACATATGCCGCAGCCTGTGCAGAGCTCTTCATTTATGGCAACCTTTCCTTCTGACTTGACTATGCATTCTTCACCCATCCTGTTGACAGGGCAAACTCTAATGCAAAGGAAGTCACCGCAGCCTTCTGGGTTGCATTTCTCTCTCTCTACTACTGCTATACGTGTCATAAGGGCTAGAATTTAATTGATCATTAATAAATCTTTAGGCATTCCTGAAAGATGTGCTGATATTATCTGACCAGAAGATGGGCAGCTTTGCGCTAAGCATGCCTTCAAAGTCATCATCCCAGATATAGACCTTATCTTTCCTTTGTTCATGCTTATCAAATTGAGGCGAGATCTTCTCATAGATGTCTTTCATTGCTTTTCTCTCAAACTTTGACTGAAGAAGCGAAGGTTCTTTCAATAAAAGTGTATCTGCTAATCTTAGTATATTAAGGTCGATCATACCTGAATTTTGTGTTATGATAATTAGTGAAATGTTCTTGTGCCTTGCTATAGCCATCATCTTTCCTAATGCTTTATTGGATTCTTTCATGGATTCTCTAGACGAGAATGCGCGGGCGCCTTCATCAAGTAGAGCGATAGAATTGTTTGGTATCTTATCGATATCATCAACTGTCTTGATCCATCTTGGAAGCTTTGTATCTGCATAACCTAATGCATAACATTTCCTTTTTGAGTTCTTGTTAAAGTTCTCAAGCAGGGTCATTCCAAGGGCAGTCTTTCCTGAGCCTCGTTTTCCTATCACAAGCATTATTGTGCTTGACCTAAGCATCTTATTATGGAACTCATCATATGAGCCAGTTATTGTTGACACTGTCTCAAAAGGTATGTAAGGCGCTGTTGTCCTGATGTCCTTTTTTTTGAACATATCTAAGATTCCCATAGTGGCTGTTAAGTATCCATAATATAAAAAGGTATAGTTTTATAAATTGGTTATGATTAAATAAGGATATGAAATGCTCAATCTGCAATGGGAATATCGCTGAGACTTTCTTAAAGAAGATCCTTGGTGCATATGTGAAAAAAGAAGGATCAAGCAAGAAGTATCCTGTATGCTTTGAATGCCAGAAAAAGTTCACGACGAAAGAAGAGCTACTCGCAAACATTAAATAGCTCCATTGGTTTTTCTTAAGAAAATTACGCCTCTGTAGCATAGTAGCTATTGCGGCGGCTTCGTAAGCCGCAGGTCGAGGGTGCAACTCCCTCCAGAGGCTTTTTATGAAAACAACACATTTCGAAAGGGCGATATTTTTATCTTGGTATTGCGGCAGAGGTGATTGTAAATTCTGTTATATGTCAACCCAAAAGTCCAAGATAAAAGAGCCGAGAAAAGCACGAAGAAGCATAGAGAGCATACTTGCTGAGGCTTTCATATGCAAACAGCTTGGCTGGAAGATCGAGTTTCTCTCAGGAGGGTATGAAGTTTTTTCCAGTCAAGAACTATTGGAGATTATCAAAGGGGTTTATTCTATTTATGGAGAAAGGCTTTGGCTGAATATTGGGGCTTTGAAAAAAGAAGAGTTAGAAATGTATAAGCCATATATCAAAGGTGTGTGCGGGACTGTTGAATGCATAAATACAGAAGTACAGAAACAAGTTTGTCCATCTAAACCTATCTCTGAGATCTTGAAAATGTTTAAGGCTTGTGATGATCTTGGGCTAAAAAAATGCATCACCATCGTCTTAGGGATCGGAGAAACACTTAAGGATATTCCTTTGTTGATCGATTTCATCAAAAAGAATAAGATCGATAAGATCACTTTCTACAGATTAAAGCCACAGAAAGAAACAGTGTTTGAGAATGCAAAGCCGATCACGGCTGAGTATTATGTATCATGGGTAAAAGATGTACGTGATAATTTTCCAAACATAGAGATTGTTGTAGGTTCATGGCTTGACCAGCTTGATGAGATTCATCTCCTATTGGAAGCTGGCGCTGATTCTGTCACAAAGTTTCCTTCAATAAAGAAGTTTGGAAGCAAGTATGCAAAGAAGATAGAAGAAGAAGCAAAGAAAGCTAACCATAAGTTTGAAGGCAGCCTTACAAGGCTACCTAAGATTAACCTTACTGGGCTTGACGAGAAAATCAAACAAAAGGTTAAGGAATACCTTACATCGATGGGATATTCTCTTTCTTGATATGATCTTTTTTCCAGCTGCCTGTCCTGAACCAGAATATTGCAGTGATGGATGATGCAAGGATAGATATCGATACAGCAAGCCATACTCCAAGGATGCCAAGATTGAACGTGAATGCAAGCAGAAGTGAAAGCGGGATCAACAGTATTATTACCCTAAGCAATGTTGTAATCAAAGCAGGCATCGGATGGCCAGCACCAAGGAAAGATCCGCCCATGCTTATGCCTATTCCAATAAATGCATAAACCAATGTTACTGTCCTAAGGTAAAGCACACCAAACCCGATAACTTCTGGAGTTGTGTTAAATATTGAGATGAACAGTCTAGGGAATGAAAAGAATATCAATCCAACTAAGCCTGTAAATATGCCTGCCATAATCGCTGTCCTATAAGCTGATTTTTCTGCACGGTCAAATTTCTTTGCACCCACATTCTGGCCAATGATAGGTATTACAGCCATCATAAGACCTAATGCAGGGAGTATCGCTATACTATCAAGCCTAAAGATGATACCGTAGGCTGCAACTGCGTAAGTGCCGAAGGTTGATATGATCTTCATCATAACTCCTAAACTTAGCGACATACTTATCTGTGAGAGCGAGCTTGGGATACCTATCGCAAAAATCTTTTTTATTATCTTGAAATCATACTTAAAATGTCTCGGCCTTATCTTTACTGATGATTTGCCATTCATGAAACCAAGCATTACAGCTCCAAAACCGAAAAAGTTTGAGATGATAGTTGCGATCGCTGCACCTTTAACCCCATAGCCTAGTGTGAAGATAAATATCGGGTCAAGGATGATGTTTGTGATTGTCGCGATCATCATAAACTTCATAGGTGTCTTTGTATCTCCTTCACCTCGGAAAATGTTGTTGCCGATTATGAATATCATCATGAATACTGTGCCTATAAAAATCACATTAAGATATTCAAGTGTAAGGTCAGCGATTGAATCTGCGCCCATCGATACAACCAATGGCCTGCCTAGCCAAAAACCAAATATCGTGAACAATAAACCGAGAACCAATCCAGCAAGCAAGGCATGCTCTGCAACATTATCAGCCTTGTCAAATTTCTTTGAACCGATATATCGTGCTATAAGAGAAGTTGCACCAACCCCTACTCCCCCTGCAACTGCAAAGATAAAGAACATTATTGGAAAAGCTAAAGATACTGCAGCTATAGCTTCTGCACTGATCCTTCCAACATAGATAGCGTCAACTATGTTAAAACCTGTCTGAAGCAGCAGTGCCAGAATAAGGGGCATAGCTGTTGTAAGTATGGTTTTTGTGACGCTGCCTGTTGTCAGATCTTTTCTCATAACCAATGAAGAATAGTGTTCATTTATAAAACTATCAGATTATATGGGGGATAAATCGATATTTGACTTGCTCCATATATATTCTATAATTATGGTATTTATTTACCAATTCCTTTTCTTCCTGCAACGTGCCATAATATATCATAAATGTGGCAGTGATCGCTATAGTTAAGGAGGGCAATGAATTAAATATGGTAGGAACAGAATATAATGCAAGCAATAATCCAGAAAGAAATGGGTGCCTTACTTTTGAATAGGTCCCGCCAGTGATTATTTTCCTTGGTTGTCTCCAGCGTAATTCCCAATTCAATATGATGCTAATAGAAATCATCAACATGACAATACCTATGATTGAGTAAGGGCCAACCCTAAGATCAGTCAGAGCAAGGATAAAACCCAACAACAACAACGATTCGTAAATGAGATAAAAAGATTTTATCCTCATAATGTCACTCATACCTTAGCGCATCAACTGGCTTTTGTTTGGCTGCATATAATGCTGGAGCAAGGCCTGAAAAAGCACCAACAAGCGCTGAAAGCAGTATGCAAATCACGAAGATCCAGACTGAAAACCTGGGTGCAAGAAAACCCCAACCAAGCTGATCTAATATAACCCCTCCAAGAGCTGCTATGCACCAACCTAGCGCAACGCCGATGATACCTCCTACTGTACCTATAAGGCTTGATTCAAATAAAAACAAAGCACGGATATTCTGGTTTGTAGCACCTATTGATTTCATCACACCAATCTCCCGTATCCTTTCAAGAACAGAAGTGACCATAGTATTGGCAGTGTTTACAGATGCTACAATAGCTGAGATGATAACTATCAAGAATATAAAACCGATGACTATATTCAAGATGTCAGTGAACATTGCAAATGCTTCTTGAAATGATTGTACTTCAAAGTCCTCTTTGCCTTCTGCAAGTCCCCTGTTTTTCCTCAGGTTCTTCTCTACCCTTTCTGTGATCTTATCCATCTGTTCAACATCGTCTACCTGCCCAATGACTACACCATATTTCAGGTCACCAAACAATTCTTTGATGTCGTCATAGACCATATAGACATTTGAATCATCAGAGGGGTTGCCGATTGATTCATAAAAACCGATTATGTCAAATTTAACTCCGTTGATGGTTATCTTGTCACCAAGCTTATAAGGTTTAGCAAAGACCTTATCTGGTACTGCGTAATTGTAACCCAAAACTACCCTGCCTTTATCACCTGTCCTAAACTGCCTTCCTGGATTTACGTCAACTCCGATCATAGAATCCAGCAGTTCTAGCTGGTCCTTTTCATCTGAAACACCTGACAAGAAGACATAGACTTTTTTTCTGTCTTTTTCCACTTCAGCTGCTTTGATATACCAACCGCTTACCAAAGTCACACCTTTGGCCTGCTCTATCGCCTTAAGATCGCTCTCGTCCAAGCCAAATGTGTCATCAAGACCTGGAGCTGACATACCCTTGCCCTGGACCATGAACTTGTCAATACCTGCTTGCTCTGCAATATCGCCAACATAAGAGTACAATCCCAAACCAAAACTTGCAAATATGAACACTGCTGCTATGCCTATAACTATCGAAAGTGCGGTAAGGAATGTCCTGGACTTCCTTTCCCACAGGTTTTTTAGTGCGTACTTGACTGTCTCTGATCTCATTATCTCATCGCCTTTACTGGTGTCAATCTAGCTGCCCTTAAAGCTGGAACAACACCTGACGCTGCCCCAATAAGAAAACCGCCTGCTAGTGCGCTGAAGATCAATACAAGATTTATCTGAGGATGTGCTGATGCATTTACCCATGCGTTGATACCCAATGTGCCGAAAAATGATATCAATGTGCCGATAATCGTGCCAACCATAGCACCTAAAAGACCAAGCATACCGGATTCGAAAAGGAAAAGATAGAATATATCCTTATTTTGGGCCCCTATCGATTTCATAATTCCTATCTGCTTTTTTCTTTCAGTGACTGAAGTGAACATCGTATTCGTTATTCCGATCGCGCCTACAACAATAGATATGCTTGCTATCACAGCGATAAATACAGATACTCCGACCAGGACATCGTTCAGCTGCTGTAATGCTGCCCCTGGAGTCTGAACCTCAAAATCCTCTTCTCCCACCTTTACATCCCGGCGTTTTCTAAGAAGGCGTTCGATATCAGCTTGGGCCTTCTCCATCTGATCAGGATCCTTAACTTGGACCACGATCACATTAACGGTGTTGCCAACATTGAACAAGTCTTTAAGTTCAGCTTCCTGCATATGGACAATATTATCAAAGATAAAGCTGCCTTTCTTTTCAGTTATACCAATCACTTGAAATTTCTTTCCTTGGATAAGCACTGAGTTTCCAACTTCAACTTTCTTGTCAAGACCTACATTGTCTGTCAAGAAATTATTTCCAAGAACAACCTTGCCAGTATCACCATCTTTGAGCAGCCTCCCTTTCTCAGCTGCAATGTCAAGAGTATCGTAAGCAAAGGTCCTTGCTTCCCCTTCTGGAATGCTCATGGCATAGCCAAAAATAACCTTATCATTGTACTCTAGCTGGCCTGATTCAAGAATCCTTGGGATCACCTTTTCTACAGTGCTTAACCTACTGATAGCTGTCACATCATCATCTGTAAGCGGGTTTACAACTCCGGTTCCAGGCGGTCCTGCGCCAGACAAGCCTCCTGCCTGTATAGACAATACTTCAGTTGTGCTGATACCAAACTGAGAGGTGATTGCGATCCTTAGGCCTTCGCCTAAGCCTATCAGTGATACAACGGCTGCTATACCGATAAAAATACCAAGCATGGTCAGCCAGGCCCGTAGCTTCCTGTGAAGCAGGCTTGTGACTGCCAGCTTAAAATAATCTTTGAGCATTGTTAAGCTTTTTTCTTCTTCTTTTTCTTGCGCCAGTATAAAAATACTCCAGCACCAACGATAATCAGTATCAAGAAGAAGCCTGTACCGCTTTTGCCTTGGACAAATCCAAGCTTCTTAGCTTCAGCCATAGAATATAAAGGCATCTTTAGCTTCATAACCTTTGTATAATCTTTGTTGTTTGCATCCTTATATTCAATCTCTATAGGCAGTTCGACTGAATCCCCTTTTGCTTCTACATACAAGTCAAAGTCTGCAGTCTCAAAATCATCTGAGTCAATATTCCCTACATATTCTTCCTTTGGGCCTATTATAGTATATCCATCTGAATCTTGCATCCTCACGTATAAGAACTTGACATCTGCTGAACCTTTGTTGATGAATTTTACATCAACTGTCCCTTTGCTTCCTGAAGTGTAGATATCTGTTCCGTCAAGTGTTGCGATCAGGTCAGGGTCTCCACCTATGATTATGCTTATCACAAGGTCCTTTGAATAATTCTTTCCTACTTCGTCAGAGTATTTGATGTTAACAGGTATCTTATATATTCCTGAAGCAGCATCTGGGTCTGCCATAAGGTCAAAATCAACAGTCGTTGTACCGTGTGCATCAATCTTAAGCACTGCTTTTTCGTTTGTTGATCCAATTGGTGAGAATGGTTTTGTCACTTCGCTAACGCTTGCTGCCAGCTGATAGGTTGTGAAAAGGTCAAGGTTTACACGAACCTCACGAAGCAAAGAATCTGCGAGGTTAGTAAGTTTCAAAGAAACTGTGCCTGTCTCTCCAGGAGCTATATGATCGGTTGTTACCTCTGCGATAGCGATTATTGAGTCTCTAGTCTGGACATTTATGTCAAAAGGCTCAAGCTCAATCCAAGGGATACCTATCCTTGTCTCTGAATATTGTTTGTACCTAAGGGTAAGCTCGTTTGCACCTTCAACAGCGTTTTCATCCACCTTTACCTTAAATTTTACCACAATACCTTCATCACCAACCTGTCTTGCTTGCATATTTCCAAGCTTGATGATGTTATCAGATCCTGGCATGCTGAAGGGGTAATCTTCAACAAGCTCAAGCCAGAGCTCCTCGGTGGACGCGCCACCGTAGTTTTCTATCTTGAACCTTATATCGACATAGTCTCCTGGCTGTACAGGGTCAGGAGTCTGGCTCACAAGAGTTATCTCCAGGTCTGCACCTGCAGGTATAGGCGCTGCATATACCATGCACATTGCAAGAATTGCCATCAAGGCGATTATTATTTTTTTCATCATTTTGTTTACCTCCGTTTTACGATCTGACCATCTTTTAAATATTCTGTGCGATCTGCTTGTCGCGCAATCTTTTCATCGTGCGTGACCATGACAATTGTTTTTTTCTCTACCCGATTAAGCCTTCTTAGTGATTCCATGAATTCTAGGCCTGTTTTTGAATCAAGATTACCTGTCGGCTCATCTGCAAGGATAACTTCTGGGTTATTTGCCAGTGCTCTTGAAATAGCTACACGCTGCTGCTGACCGCCTGAGAGTTCATTTGGCTTGTGGTGAACACGGTCCCCTAAGCCTACCTTGCATAGTAAGTCGCATGCTCTTTTGATACGTTCAGCTTTTGGAACACCCTGGAATATCATGGGCAAAGTAACGTTTTCTAAAGCTGACAAGGTTGGGATAAGGTTAAACTGCTGGAAGATGAAACCTATCTTTCTTCCTCTGATCTGCGCTAGCTCTGATTCACCAAGGGTTGCGATATCAATATTATCCAGAAAAACTCTTCCTTTTGTCGGGATGTCTAAAGCACCCACCATGTTCATGGCTGTAGATTTTCCAGATCCAGAAGGGCCCATGATAGCAACAAAGTCATTCTGCTTGATATCGATGTCTATTCCCCTTAAAGCAGGGACCTCTACTTGACCCATCGTGTATATCTTCCATACTTTCTCTAATCTTATGACTGACTGCTTCATTTTCTTTTTATGACAATCTCTCCTTTATTATTTATGGTAAACTCAATCTTGTCCCCTTGTTTCCAGCCCTTGGCAAGAACAAGCCCTTTGGGGATGGTGAGCAAGAATTGCTGCTTATTTGGAAACTGCAAGATTGAAGTGTTTGACATAGTATATAATACTTTGCGG
>JAHJBD010000067.1 GCA_018813725.1 Nanobdellota archaeon
TAATAAATATCTTGAGGTAGATTATGGCTGGTAAGGAAATAACATTGATCTTGCCAAAGTATAACAAAGGGATGTATGGTTTTCCTGCACCACCTATGCCTGTTTTGTATCTTGCTTCGGTCACACCAAAACAGTATAAGGTCAAAGTTATTGATGAACGGGTTGAAGAGGTTAGGTATAATAAGACTGATATGGTGGGTATAAGTGTAAAAACTTGTACTGCAAAAAGGGCATATGAGATTGCTTCTAATTATCGGAAGATGGGGATTAAAGTGGTATTAGGTGGTGTTCATGTCTCTGCTTTGCCTGATGAGGCGCTTAAACATGCAGACTCTGTGGTGATTGGTGAGGCAGACTCTGTGTGGGAAACGGTTCTTGAAGATTTTGAAAAAGGTAGGCTGAAGAGGAAATATGTTGGACAAAGAATTTCGAATTTTGCCTCAGTGGATTTTAGTTATGTGAATCTTAAGAAATATTTGATTAAGAACGTTGTTCAAACAAGTAGGGGCTGTCCCATGGGTTGTGAATTCTGTACGCCTTCAAGTTTTAATGGCAAGAAGATAAGGCATAGGCAAGTAGATGAGGTTATTGCTGAGATCAGGTCTATGAACCCAAAGGAAATATTCTATTTTAGCGATGATAATCTTATAGGTGATAAGGAATATGCACAAGAGCTTTTTCAGAGACTGATACCCTTGAATATAAAATGGGCTTGCCAGGCTAATATTAATATTGCTGAAAGCAGTTTGCTGGATCTTGCTTACAAAGCAGGTTGCAGGCTGCTGTGGATTGGTTTTGAGTCAATAGATCAGGGCAATCTGGACGATTTAAATAAGGGCTATATCATTAAGGATTATTCACAATCAATAAGAAAAATCAGGTGCAAAGGCATAGTAATATTGGGTTCATTTGTTTTTGGCCTGGATCATGATACAAAAGAGGCATTTAGTCTAACTTATAATTTTTGTTTGAGGAATAAGATAGATTTTGCTAATTTCTTGCCTTTGATGCCTCGGCCAGGGACACCTTTGTTTGATAAGTTAGAGAAGGAAAAAAGAATACTGCATAAGGATTGGTCTAAGTTTGAGGGCTTGAATATTGTCTATCAACCAAAGAATATCTCTGCCAAAGAGTTAAGAAAAAATATTATCAAGATAAATAGGCAGTTTTACTCCTATCCTAATATATTCAAAAGAACTTTTGGCTATCTGGGTAAACATTCTTTCAAAAGTGTTCTATTATTGTTCATAATGAATGTAGGATATAAAAGAAATGCTTATTACAGGGAAAGGTTAAGCAGATGAAGCTGATCAGAAAATTTAATGCAATCATTAAGGTATTATCTGCAAAGTATCTTGGGAGGAAAGCACTGTTATGCGTGGATTTTAGGATTACAACTAGATGTAATAATAACTGCTTATACTGCAATGTGCCGGCTATGAAAACTGATGAGATGACAACTCGGCAAATCTTTAAGATGATTGATGAAGCATACGAGCTTGGTTGTATATATTTTGATATCAGCGGCGGTGAACCCTTGCTTCGGGAAGATATTGGAGAGATAATTAACTATGCTAAGAATAGAGGATTGCTTGTCGGACTAGTTACTAATGGCAAATTAGTGGCTCAGAAGTTAGGGGTGCTTAAAAACTTAGATACTATAGCAGTAAGTCTTGATGGTCCTGTGGATGTTCATGATAAGTTAAGAGGCAAAGGCTCTTTTCAAGCTGCAGTTGATGCGATTGACCTATTGCAGAAAAATGGGATGAAGGTGCTTTTATTTACTGTGTTAACTGAATATAATATTGATAAGGTTGACTATATCCTGAATTTTGCAGAAGAGCACAAGGTTATGCTTCATTTCAACAAGATTTTTGAGCACAGGTCCTATACTCCAGATGTTGGAGAGATGGTTCCAAAACATAATGATTTTGTTGATGCTGTGAAGTTAATAAAAGACTCTAGGTCTAGGCAGGTTATAGATTCTCATCATTACCTAGATTATCTCATAGGCAAGGGTACACTGCCAAAATGTTATGCTGGGCAGTTGTTTTGCAGGATTGATCCAAATGGTGATGTTTATCCTTGTCAGGATCTGCTTGGTAAGTTTATGGCAAAAAACCTTTGTGAGGTTGGACTCAAAGAAGCATTTAGAAATATGAAAAGAGATAAATTGTGTAATGACTGTAATTGTGCTTTGTATCTTGAGCTTAATTATCTTTTTGCAGGTGTGCCTTTTAATATTTCAGAAGTAACAGACAGGGTGCGTAGATTAAAACAATGAAAACCATAATATTATTTCAACCTCGTATCGGGTTTTGGGAAGATTTTAACCCTGACCCTATGACTCCATTAGGGCCATTAAGGATAGCTTCACTGCTTTCTAAGGAATATGATGTGATGATAATTGATCAGAGAGTTAACCAGCAGTGGGAGGATGAGTTGATTGATTGTTTGCAAAAAGATGTTGTTTGTGTGGGCATAACTTGTATGACTGGCATTCAGATCAATTTTGCACTGAAGGCTGCAGAGATTATCAGGAAACATTCTAAGGTGCCTATTGTGTGGGGAGGGGTGCATCCAACACTAAATCCTTCTCAGACACTTAATGATGATAGGGTTGATTATGTTGTTATCGGTGAAGGTGAATATACCTTTAAAGAGTTGGTTGACGCGCTTGATAATAAAAACTCTGTTGATGGAGTAAAAGGTCTGGGTTATCTACATGAGGGTAATGTTGTGATTAATCCACCTAGGGAATTTTGTAATATGGATGAATTACCATTTCTGCCCCTAGATATACTTGATTTTAGGAGATATTTTGATGTAAAAAAAGAGATATACATGGAAACCTCACGCGGGTGTCCTTTCCAATGCGGTTATTGTTACAATAAGTCGTTCAATAAAGGTAGGTTTAGATTGCAGAGTGCTTCACGGGTTTTGAAAGAAGCTGAATATTATATCACTAAATATGGAATCAAGATGATCTTTTTTGTGGATGATGAGTTTTTTCTTGACCCTGAAAGGGCAAGAGCTATTGCCCAAGGTCTTAAAAAATTTAAGATAAGGTGGGAGTGTCAGGGTATTAGGATTGATTCTATACTAAAATTAGATGATGGACTGATCAATGACTTGGTTGAGTCTGGCTGCTCAAAGTTCTTGATAGGAATCGAGACTGGTTCGCCAAGGATGCTTGAATATATCAAAAAAGGGATAAATGTAGGTCAGGTGGTTGAAGCTGTAAAGAAGATGGCTAAATATCCAATCGATCTTCGCATGAATTTTATGGCTGGGTTTCCTAATGAAACACTTGAGGATATGCGAAAAACTGCCAAACTCATGGTAGAGCTGGTTGATCTGAATCCGCGGGCTAAAATTGCTTTCTTATCAATATATAAGCCATATCCTGGTACATTCCTTTATTCTGAAGCTTTGAAATTAGGGTATAAAGAGCCTGATTCTCTAGTGGAATGGGGGAAATTTAATTGGGAGCAGGCTAATTCAAGCTTTTTATCTCCAAAGGTCAAGAGGTTGCTTGAAGGCATGCATATCTGCGCTTATGGTTTGCGTATTAATGATAGCATGGATAGTGTGCCTTTTGGGCTAAACTTCATCTCTAGATTTTATGGAGGGATTGCAAGATACAGGTTCTCTCACTTTTACTTTGGGCTATGTTTTGAGAAGGTCTTGAAGAAACTGTTTATCAAGGATTGAGTGGTTTAATTAACAAATGATGGCTCTGCTTGTCTTTTACTTTAATATAGAAAATATCTTAACTATGAAATATATACTAATGGTGTATAATTATATACCAAAGATGAATAATTCATTCTAAGACATCCTATAGAATATTTTCTGCTGCTTTAGCCATGAATGGTTGTTTAGAAATTCTGAGTATTTTTCGACTGAATTTAGTTTTAGTCTTTTAATCA
>JAHJBD010000068.1 GCA_018813725.1 Nanobdellota archaeon
ACATCAATTGGAAATGACCAAGTACGTTTTGACAGCGCATTGCTCTCTTTAAAGCCAGATATCAAGATAATCTGCCCTATCAAAGCACTGAACATTACACGTGATGAAGAGATTGAATACTTAAAAGAAAAAGGCATAGAAGTCCCAAGCTCTTCAAAGAAATACTCAATAAATGAGAATGTTTTTGGTATCACAGTATCAGGAAGCGAGATTGACAAAAACCTTGAGCCGTCAAAAGAAGCATACACACTCACCAAACAAAAAAACATAGGACAAGAATACATAACAATAGAATTTGACCAAGGCCTACCGATCAAGCTCAACAGCCAACCTAAAGACGGCCTTGAAATACTAAAAGAACTAAACAAACTAATTGGCGCATACGGATTTGGCGCAAAAATCTACACAGGAGACTGCATAATTGGGATCAAAGGCCACATAATGTTTGAAGCCCCAGGCCTCCTGGCGCTGATCAAAGCACACCAAAAGCTTGAACAGATCACTTTAACAAAAAAACAGCTGGCATTCAACTCACTTGCTTCGCAAACTTGGTCAGATTTAGTTTATTCAGCATTATACTATGAACCATTGACCAAAGACCTGGAAGAATATGCAGACTCAGTGCAAGAGAAAGTTACCGGAAAGGTAAAGATAAAGTTAATACCTAATAATATTGAGATTGTAGAGTTACAATCAAATAACTCGCTCATCAAAGATAAAATAGCAACATATGCCCAGAAGGCTAACTGGAATGCAGAGCAGGCAGACGGATTTATCAAGCTTTACACACTTCAAGAGGTGATTGCAAATGCAGCTTCTAAATGACCTACTTGTTGATTCACACTCTGGAAACTATAACCAGATAGTGAGCATCATAACAAAATACCTAAAAGATTTGAACTGCAAGGTAATACTGCAAAAGACCGGTCCAAACAAGACAAACATCATTGCAATATTTGGCAGCCCAAAGCTCTTGATAAACTGTCACATGGATACAGTCCCACCCTGCGGTAAATGGAAAACAGACCCATTAAAGCTAAACAAAATAAACAACCAACTCTATGGATTAGGCACAGCAGATACAAAAGGCAATATCTACGCAGTACTAAAAGCAGTCAAACAGGCAAAACCCAAAAACCTTATGCTGCTTTTCAGCACAGACGAAGAATCAGGAACAGCTGAATCAGGAGTAACCCATTTCCTCAAATCAAATTACTCTAAATACATAAAGAAAGCAATAGTGTGCGAACCAACTTCACTTAATTTTGTGAACAAGCATAAAGGATATTTCTCATACATACTAAAATACACTAATAAGCCAATGCACAGCTCTCAAAAATCCGAGAATGCTATCGTAAAGGCAGCAAAATCAATCTTAGAGTATTCTAAACAAGGTTATAATATCGCAAAGATCGATGGCGGATTGCAAGGCAACATCACTCCAGGATACTGCAACTTAAAGATCTCCAAACGCTCATACACTATGCCTATGAAAAACCCTTACTTTAAGGGCATACCTTTCAACAATAAAAAACCATTCATCAAATGCAATAAAAAAGTTGGCTTTTGGACAGAAGCAGCATTGTTCCAAGAAGCAGGTATAAACACAGTAGTATTCGGAGCAGGCAGCATAAAACAAGCACATTCACCAGATGAATATGTCAAAATTAATGAGCTAAAAAAAGCACAGGAGATAATAAAAGATGCAATCAGCAATATCTGAATTTATAGAAAAGACTGGAAAAGAAGCAGAGTTTAAGCTATTCTTAGATCTGATCCAAAATTCACCTAAACACAAGTTTGCAGTGATAAAGATCAGCGGCAAGACCCTAGAAAACCATATGGACGAGATCGCAAAAGACATCGCGTATCTTAACAAGCTAGATATTTACCCAATTGTTGTCCACGGAGCTGGCTCACAGCTAGATAAATTACTGCCTGAATCAAAGAAGATACAAGGCATACGATATACAGAAAAACAAGACATCAAGACCATAGAAAAATTATGCAATGATATCACATCCATGCTCATCAAGAAGATAATCAGCTATGGCGGGAAGGCAGCATGTGCCAATAGCGCAATAACAGCCATCCAACTTAAGAAATACGGCTATGTAGGTAAAGTTACAGACATTAACTTAGAAATGCTAGATAAGATCAAAGGCACCCCAGTTATAAACTCCTGCTTATGCAAACTTAATGTGAATGCAGATTCAGCAGCAAAGGAATTAGTAAAATCATTATCACCAAAAAAACTGATTTTTCTGACAGATACAGGCGGAGTGCTTGATAAGAAGGGCGAGATAATACCATTCCTAAACCTTTCAGAAAAACTCGATGACATAACAGGCGGCATGAAACTTAAGCTAGATGAGATAACCAGCTTTGTCAAAGAACAGCCAGAAACAGCAGTAGTCATCACATCAGCTAAAGAACTCTTAAAGGAACTGTTCACAATAAAAGGCTCAGGTACATTCATCAAATACTATAAGCTTAAGAGCAAAAATCCAGATAAGAACAAAGTAAAAGAGGTTATTGAAAAGAGCTTTGGAAAGAAACTTGTAACCGACTATTTTGATGAACCGATAACAGAGATTATCTATGAACAGGATTATGAAGGGTTAGCCATCATCAAGAAGATCAACAATATCCCCTATCTTGACAAGTTTGTTGTAGTGCCAGAGTGCCAAGGTACTAATCTTGGAAAGAGTATCTGGAATCATCTGACAAAGAAATATCCAAAACTTATCTGGCGTGCAAAAAAAGAAAACATGCGAAACAGTTTCTATGCTAAGAACTGCGATGGCATGCTAAAGAACAGCTGGAACATCTACTGGAAAAACCTAAACACAGAAGAGATCAAGAAAACAGTGCCTTTGGTAGATTCAAAAAAAGACACTATGATAGATAATCACCTTATGTCTACCTACAACCAGGAGATATGCATTGTCAAAGGCCTAGGTAGCTATGTATGGGATGATTATGGAAATAAATATCTAGACCTTATAGGAGGAATAGCCACCTGCTCTGTAGGTCATGCAAACCCTATAATCGTAAAAGCGATAACAGACCAGTCAAAATCAATCATCACAGCTTCAAACCTTTTCAAGAATGAACCCCAGCTTAAGCTTGCAAAAAAATTATCAGAGCTTTCAGGACTAAAATACTGCTTTTTTTCAAATTCAGGAACAGAAGCAGTTGAAACTGCGATAAAACTTGCTTTAAAGCACACAAATAAATCCAAGATTATCGCGATGAAAAACGGTTTTCATGGACGGACCTTAGCAAGCCTTTCTGCAACATACAAGGCAAAATACAAAAAGCCATTTACAGACTGGCTAAACAATGTACAACATGTAAAATACGGAGACATCACAGAACTAAAACAAGCTATTGACAAGAATACAGCAGCAGTCATACTTGAACCTATCCAAGGCGAAGCAGGAATAATTGTACCACCAAAAGATTATCTATCAAAAGTCCAAGAGCTTTGCAAGGCAACAAACACATTATTGATAATCGACGAGATCCAGACAGGAAACGGCCGAACAGGAAAATTCTTCTGCTTTCAGCACGAGAACATCCAGCCAGACATTGTAACAATAGCAAAAGGCCT
Organism: Nanobdellota archaeon; assembly: GCA_018813725.1. Taxonomy (GTDB): domain Archaea; phylum Nanobdellota; class Nanobdellia; order Woesearchaeales; family JAHJBD01; genus JAHJBD01. The sequence continues at coordinate 3,617 of JAHJBD010000068.1, forward strand.
TGCAAACGGCATCCCTATAGGCGCAACCTTATCAGACCTTGATTTTGATATAGGCGAACATGGCTCAACCTTTGGTGGTAACCAGCTTTCATGCCAAGTAGCATTGAAAACTGTCGAGATAATGGAAAATAACCTCAAAGAGATAGAAAAAAAAGGAGAATACATGCAAAAAAAACTTGATGCATATGGGAAAGGTTTGATGCTGGCATTCAAGCTAAATAAACCTCTGACAACAAAAGATTTTGCCAAAAAAGGACTACTAGTAAACATCATAGACAATAAGATAGTGCGCCTCCTACCCCCTCTTACCATATCCTATACAGAGATAGACACAGCTGTAAAGAAGATAGGTGAATTAAATGCATAATATTGGTATAGTAGGAACAGGATATGCAGGACAGAAGATATTAGAGCTATTATCTGATGAGCCAGAATTCAAAGTTGCAGTAAAATGCGATTCAAAATCCTTAGATATTGAAAAGCTGAACAACACCGACTTAGTATTTCTAGCAGTACCGCACGGCATATCTAAACAGCTTGCAGCAAAGATCAATACAAAAATAATTGACCTGACAGCTGACCATCGCCTTACACACACTTACGGCCTGCCAGAGATAAATAAAAACAATATCATCAAGGCAGACTTTATCGCAAACCCTGGCTGTTATGCAACAGCTTGCCTGCTTGCAACATACCCGATAAAAGAAAATATTAAAGAAGTTGTCTTTGACTGCATCAGCGGCTATTCAGGAGCTGGAAAAAACAATCCCTTTGATTACAAAGAGAACATAATAGCATACAACCTTACTGATCACTTCCATATTAAAGAGATTGAAAAGATATTAGGCATAAAGGTCAGCTTCACACCGCATGTAGTAAACACCTTCCAAGGCCTTATGTGCACAGCGCATATCAAGCTGAAAGAGAACTTGACAGACATTAAAGATATTTACAAATCATTTTACAAAGATACAAAAACGATAATCACAGATAACACACCATGCACAAAAGATACAACAAACACGCCTTACTGCCATATAGGTGGTTTTGAAGGTGACAAAGACCATCTTGTGATAATATCAGTGATAGACAATCTGATGAAAGGAGCAGCTTCTCAAGCTATAGAAAACGCTAAGCTGATGCTAAAATGAAACTTTACCAAAAAGAACCAAATAAGATAATCGAGAAATTTACAGTAGGAGATGACTATCAGCTAGATAAAAAACTATTGAAACATGACTGTCTTGCCTCTATAGCACACGCAAACATGCTTAAGAAGATTGGAATACTGACTGATGGAGAACTAAAACTGATCATCCAAGGCCTAAACGAGATAATGCTCTTAGGTGATAAATTCATCATAAACAAAGAACATGAAGACTGCCACACAGCTATAGAAAACTACCTTACTGAAAAGATTGGAGAGCCAGGCAAAAAGATCCACACAGCACGTTCACGAAACGACCAGGTGCTCACTGCACTGCGCCTATATGAAAAAGATGAAATAGCACAGATAAAAGAACTGCTGAATAAATTCAAAGAGACCATAATCAAGAAAATAAAAGTCACAGGTTCATTAAAGATACCAGGCTATACACATATGCAGCCAGCAATGCCAACTGATATCAAGACATGGCTTGGTTGTTTCCTAGATTCATCTACTGACAACCTGCAGCAGCTAGATGCACTATATGAGCTGATAGACCAATCACCATTAGGCAGCGCAGCTGGTTTTGGTCTGCCAATAACTATTGATAAAGAGATGACTGCAAAAGAATTAAACTTCAAGAAAGTCATGCAAAACCCGATATACTGCCAGCACAGCCGTGGTAAGTTTGAAGCGCATATATTAAGCCAACTCTCAAACATAATGCTTGACATAAACAAGCTAGCTTCAGACATTTTGTTTTACAACACTCAAGGTTACATGACACTGCCTGAAGATTTTTGCACAGGAAGTTCCATAATGCCGCAAAAGAAAAACCTGGATGTGCTAGAGCTGCTGCGTGCAAAATATCATATAGTGATAGGTGAAGAATTCAAGATAAAAAACTTGGTAGCCAATCTCATCTCAGGCTATAATCGTGATATGCAGCTTAGTAAAAAACCAGTAATAAACTCTTTTGACATTGTTAAAGAATGCCTAGAGATAGCTATTCTTATTACTGATAACCTAATGATCTTAAACAAAGATCTGCCAAAAGAACTGTTTGCCACAGAACAGGTATACAAGCTAGTCAGTAAAGGTACACCTTTTCGTGAAGATC
>JAHJBD010000069.1 GCA_018813725.1 Nanobdellota archaeon
CGCACCTGGAGAATATGTGTACCTGTTAGGATTAGCCCTATATAGGCTTACTGAAAACAATGTTGTTCCATAATCAACAACACCGCTCTTTGACATATTGTTTGCATAAACTACATAGCTAAGTTTCCATAACCCAAGTTTAGCTGCATTGCTGTAAAGAAAATCTACTGAAGTCATATTTAATGTTATGTTCGAACTTACAGTATTATCAGAGACAATGATGCCGTCAGGGTCTGTAAGCGTAAACTTTGTATAATATGGTGTAGGCTTATGTATATCATCACTAAGGATAAAACCACCTGCATAACCGTTTGTTATCTCATCGCCATCCTTGTCATAAAGCTTGTATAATACAAACCATCCGCCTTGTACATAATTCGCCAGGGTCGAAAACTCAAACGGTATTTCAATCGTGGAATTTTTCCCTACATCCTTAGTCTGGTTAAGATAATAAATATTATATTCAGGGTCATAAACAAGATACGCAATCTTAACTGCATCTGTATTCACATCATTTGTAATATTGACATCAAATCCTGCCTTATCCCCTGGTATGAAATAATTATCACTGACTGGCCAGGCTGGCGTTGTGCTCAGGTTGAGGGTTAATGCTATATCATCGTTCTTGTCAATCTCTTTGATATCACTATCACTGTTCTCAGCCCAGTTGATGAAATCTCTTATAAAAATAACCTCTTCCTTGGATGCTCCTCTGCCATAGACCCAATCTGAATAAGCAGTGTATGCCATCACAGTGCCTTTGCCATAAGGATATTTGATCAGGACAGGCATTGTATTTTTTACACGTCTAAGCAATATCGTGCTGTTCTCAGGCCAATCAGTAAAATAACCATCAACATTAACATTTGGCTTGTTTCTTTCAATGCTTGAAAGCATCGGGTGATATGTCTCAAGATACACTGATGCAAACTGGCAGCTTTGGTCTTCAAGCCACCCAAATCCTTCAACATTTAATGGTAGTACAGAATATTCAGAACCGTGCTGCTGGCTGAATACTAATAGATTTCCTCCAAGATCAACATAATCAGCTATCTTATTCTTGAAAGACAAGCTCCCTTCTAGTCCAGTAAGTCCTCCAGCAGGGATAATGAATAGCTCATATTCCAAAAGGTCTTCGAGCTTTATATCAACATTAACAAAAGTATAATTCTTATCTAATGAATCAAGCAAATCCTTAGTTGACTGTGGAAAACCTTCAAACAATACAGCAGTTTTAATCAAGGCATCTTCAACCGGCTCCTCTTCAACTACCACTGCTGACACAACTCCTCCAAGATTTGTGGCAGCGACAGCATCATCAGGGTGGTCGCAGCCAGGGTCTGGCTTTGTAACACAACCTTGGCCATTAGCGCAGTAGGATATGCTGCACCTATCAGAGGGTTTTGGGCAGGTTTTACCTTTGTATTGGCACTTTCCTAGATATTGTTCACAATATTCAGTAGTACAATCATTATTATCATCGCATTCAGCATCTGTCTTACAGTTATCCTTACATTGATATTCAATAACCTTCATACTTGAACTATATGCTAATCCACATGTTTTTCCACTACTTGCACAATCCCTTTCATATACAACTGCCCAATCACAATTGTTACATTCTACTTTCTGGAGAATATCGCCGTTACACTGCCATTTGCTCTCTTTCTTCTTAGGGTCACAGTGCCACCCTGGATACTTATTATACTTAGAAGGATCATCAGAGCAGTCCTTTCTGCAGTTATTTATCTTAACTAAAAGATCCCAGATGTTCAATCCTGCATTAGCGATACATTCGCCGCATGTGATCCCTACACACCCAACACAAGGTGCGATCGCTGGAACACAGGCAACAACAGTAGTACACACACTTGCGCCGGCAGCACATATTGCTGAACACATCCTAGCATTCTGTGAGCAGCCAGAGCAAGCGCCAGCCATATTATCAGCAATATCTCTGAGCCAGCCTGCAAGCTCGTTTGTTCCCCATCCATAATAGACTATGCATGCACCTGTACAAAGCGAAGTGCTGCACGATTGATGAGTTGAATACCCAGAGATACCATCCTCATTTACCCTAACACCGCCATCCCTGTCAAACAATGCTACTTCGTCTGTTTCAACCTTAAACAGTATTGAGCTTTCTAAGCCATCCTTGATCTGTTTTGTTAAGAGCAAGTACTTTGTACTATCCGTAGAATAAATCACAACATTGATTACTTGGGAGCCATCCTGATAGTTGCTCTTCATCATTGAAGAAGGATATGTATAGCCTAGTTCACCTGCATAATCATACAGGTCTTTAAATCTTGCATCATTGCTGAACTCGCCTTCTAGTGCTCTAAGGTCCAGCTGTTCTTGTGATACTACTGAATTCTTAGCTTGAGAAATTGCATAAGGCTCTTGACCAAAATAGCCTGTCGCTCCAGTGACTGAGAAGGCGAGCCCTAAAATTAGAATGAAACTGACAATAGCTTTTATTAAACTATCCTTTAACATATTCCCCCATAAAAATGGATGATTACCCTATTTTTATATCTTTGGTTTTCGATTAAGCCAGCAAAGCCTATCTAAAATCAATATTCTTAAGAATGTCGACGATAATCAATGAAACCTGCAACCGGTGCAGAATGTACAGTTTGCAGCGCAAGCCCCTCTAACCTCTCTATCCCTGTTTTGGTTATTGCTGCTATATCCTGTATTAGCATTATAATCCTGCTGACTATTGGATTGATACATTTTAACTACAAAAATAATCCAAGATTTATAAAGACATAACCTATAATTTATAAGCAATTAAAATTTAAATTAAAGTACCAAAAAGTTTATATACTATATCCATTTATAGTTCACTATAATGGCAACAACAATACAAGTAAGTGAGGAATTACAGACCAAATTGACAGAGAAGAAGTTATTTGATAGGGAAACCTATGAAGAGGTTATCTGGGACCTGCTTGAAGATACAATGGAATTAAGCGAAGAGACTAAGAGAGATATTGCTGGATCACGTGAAGAGATTAAACAAGGGAAACTGTTTACTCTCGACCAAGTTAAAAAACAGGCAGGACTTTAATGTTCTCAAATATTTCTATTAGATTATTAGATATCCTAAATCGCAAGGTGATCTTTTAGTGTACGAAATCTCTTTTACACAAAAGGCAAAAGATCAATTTCTCAAGCTTGAAAAAGAGGTGCAAAAAAGGATTCTAAACGCATTGGATAGGCTAAGGATACGTCCTGAAGCACATGTAACTAAGCTAGTGGGTGATCCAGCCTATAAATTTAGGGTTGGGGATTATCGCATAATAATGGATATTGATAAGGGGAAACTTATCATTCTTATAATTAAAGTAGGTCACAGAAAAAATATCTACAAAAAATAATCAGAAGTCATGTATAATTCTTCAGCTAAACTCAGCTTTCACAATATCCCTGTCGATCCTTCGGATAGCGTTTACCATCTTTTCCCTAAGCTCTTCATCTGGCGTAGCCTTGATCACTTGCCTTGCAACATCTATCATCCTTCTAAAAAGTCTGATTATATCTCCCTCAAGCTGGTTAGTATAATCTAAGAGTTGACAGAATTCTGCCCCATCTGACCATGCTGATATCAAAGCGATGAGTCTGGAAAGGTTAAACTTGTTTACATTTTCATCAACATACCGATTTTTGCATATCACTGATATGATATTCCTGTAAGTGTTTTTGCTGCCTTTCATCTTAAACTTATCAGCTCTCCTGCCTTCGTAAACGATCGCTGCGATAAGACAGTTAAGTTCTGTCTCTGAAAGGTGCTTATAAACATCTGAAAAGAATATCTCGCTGATCAAAAGCTCTTCAAAATAGATGTGTGTCGCAAACCTGCCCTTCTCTGTAAGTGCTTTGTCTTGCACATATCCCATCTGCTCAAGTTTTTTGACCTTGTTATTGAATGATGCAACTATCCTGACATGCTTTTCAGCTTTCATCCGAAGAAAATAATCAAAATTACTCTTAAGGATTATATCAATCTCTTCATCATTATGGCTTTTTACAAGATTTAACACTGTATTGAACGAAAGCTTAAACTGTGATATTATCGGCTCTACATCTTTGCCAGTCAATTTCTTGACTTTCTCACAGTCTGTCTTTATCCTGTCTACAAGCGCGATGACTGTCCCTTCCTTATCGATACCTCTTCTGCCTGCCCTTCCGGCAAGCTGAAAATACTCTTTTGAATTCAAATATCTGAATGCATATCCATCATACTTGTCAAGCGCGTCAAAGCACACTGTCTTTGCAGGCATGTTTA
>JAHJBD010000070.1 GCA_018813725.1 Nanobdellota archaeon
AAAAACGTATAGCTGGGCTATTAGATATGCTAACAAAGCACAATATTGTGGTTAGGGTCTCGACTATCCTAACAAAAAAGAATATTGATGAATTAGACATGTTCTATAAAACTGCAAAGAACCTTGATCTTAATGAATGGTTTTTCTTAAGGCCAGTGTATAATAAAAAGCAGCTGATATCAAAAGAGGATATGCAGACTGCAATAAGGAAAATCTTAAGATATAATAAAGAATATGGAAGAGGATGTTTTATCGCAAACTCTGTCCCTTTCTGTATATTTGAGCCAGAAGAGATGGGTCTTGCAGACGCAGTAGTTGTTGGTGGGAGAAATGATTCTGGGAATACCCGGCTGGTTGTATCTTCGGACGGCAGTATCAAGACTGATTATTACAGCAAGATGGTTCTTGGCAATGCGTTTGAAGATAGCCTCTCAGATGTGTGGAAACATTTTAATGGATACCCTGTGCCGAAGGGATGTGCCCAGTGTAATTATCTAGCAAAATGCCTATCTGGAATCTCAATATGGAACCATGAGGGCCTTTATAGCACTAATGACCCGTTATTAAAAGGCAAAATTTAAATATGAAATAGGCTTTTGAAAATATATGGCTAAGTTCCCTAAGATCACCAAGAAGATCAGATCATTTCTGCATGATGAGGAAGGGAGGATATCAAAGCATGCAATAATGACTGTTGGGGCGATTGTAGGTGTTGCTGCTGCATCAGCTGTGGTCAATGCTGCCACAGATGTTACCGGCGCAGATAGCCCTCTGATATTGTCGCTTGACAAAAATGCTCATCAGATTACGGTAACACACTCGCATCATGGCAGCCATGGAAACCATTCTAGCTATTAGCCCAGTATAAGAAGATCTCTTTATATTTTGGATGCTTGATCTTTTCAAATATATAATCAAAGATAAATCTTAAGGTTTTACATCTAAAATCATTCGCAAGGTCAGCAACAACAGTCCCAAACTGAGCATAATTGCAGACCGGACACAAGCCGCAGTATGGTTTGTATGCGCAATAATCACAGAATTGTGTGTCATTGACTGAGCTTGCCACAAGCTCGCAGCATTTATCGCTACAGATAAGGTTTGAGTACTTGTCTTTGTGTACATCACCTAGCATAAATATACTATCACCAAGCATCCTTGCCTCATCACAACTGTATATCTTGCCATCATAGTTATAAGCAAGCTGACCAATCCCTGCCCCGCAAGGGCTGATAAGGTCGAGGTATATCCTTTGTGACGGGATATTTAATATCTTTTCAGCAATTAGCTTTGAAAGCAGTTCATGTATCACCGGACCTTTTTCAAGGTTCAGCTCAAGGATATAATCCATGCTTTGTTTCCAAAAAGAGGTATACTCTTCTGCTGAAACTGCAATATTTTGCCAGTGGCCTACTGCAAAACCCAGCCGGTTCAGGGGCTTTATCTGAATAAATCTGAAATTGTTTTTTAGGTATTCATCAACAATCTCCTTATGAAAACCTAAAGAGTTCTTTGTAGTTACCATCAGAGCGTCAAGCGGCCTATTCTTGCTGCTAAGAATCTTTTGGGATAACTTAATCTTTTCTATCAGTTGATCATAATTCCCTCGGTTTTTATCATGCACTTCCTTTGGGCCATCAAGAGATGTGCAAACACCTATCCCTTCGTCAATACAAAATTTCAGCTTTTCCTCGTCCATCAGCAAGAGGTTTGTGACAAGGGCAAAGTGAAGTTTTTTGCCTGTATTCTTTGACTTGGCATATTTGATTATCTCTTTGATCAGATCGTATCTCAAAAGTGGCTCTCCGCCTTGGAATTCTATGGTTAAATTGTTTGATGGGCTTTCAAGGATAAAATCAATTGTTTTTTTTGCTGTCTCTAGATCCATATCAGTATCAGTGCTGCTAGGGGCACAGACACCTGCGTGGCAGTAGACGCACTTTTGGTTGCACCTTAAGGTCAAAACCATTATATGGAGTGACGCGCCCTGGAAAAGGTGCCGATATTTGTTCTTGTACCTTTCAATGATCTTATGTTGGTTTTTTTCTGTCTTAATAAGCTCGTTATCTTCTAGCTTAGCCTTCAGTTGTGCTGATAGTTCTCCTTTACCGATTGCGTGCAATTCTTGTTCTGTCAGAAAACACCAGCTTCCTGCGTCTGATGTAGCGACATAATTATCACCAACCTTTCTTACCCTTAGCCCTAAATTTTCATCCATTTTTTCTGAGCCCTAATAGGTAGTTGCAAAACTCTCTTGACACATGTAAAATGTCCTCGGTTGATTCTTTAAGAGTAATACTGACAATGAAAAGTGCGAGCTTTTGTGTGATTTCGGTGTTGCAGATATCTTCAAAATCTTTGGCTGCTTTTTCTAGGTGGATTTGCTGGTAGAAAAAACTGCTCAACTCAATCCTTGCTGATGTATCAGAAATAAGTTCAATCATTTTTGCTGTTGGTCGCAAAGACTTGCCTTAGTATCATGTCCCTGGCAGTTGCATTCTTTTTGGATGTAAGATTGAAAAGGGACTGGTGTAAAAGCTCGTTATTGAAGGATTGGGCCATTGTCTTTGCATTATTTGCTTTGGCTTTTGGCCTGAGTTCAACTATGATCTCTATTGAGGGGTCACCCTCGATCAAAACGTATGCTTTTTCTGTAAAGAGGTATGCTGCACTATAAACTGCCTCTAAAGGATATGTTTTTGGGTTTATAGACACCAATGAGTAATTCTCTTCACCATAGTATTCAATATTGCTTAAAGATTCCATCGCTTCCCCCTGCTAGATGGGGGGCTACATGCTATAAATAGTTTTCTATGGGAAAAACTTTACCAAAAACACCAGTAAATTTCCCTGGCAGATAAGGGTGATAAGCACTCCGATAAACATAAAGAGCGCAAAAGAGACAAACTCCTGGACCTTGACCTTGTGTTCTTTGATATTTCCGTCGCTGTGGTGTTTTTTTATAAAGATTATGTCCTCGTTGCTTAGGCTTTTTATAGGTAAAACCTCTTCCTTGTCTTTATTTTTCTTAAGTCCTTCAAAGATATTGGTGATAAAAGCGTCCTCAAGGAGAAATTTGCCTTTCTCTTTGACTATCCTTTGTGCAGTCATCATACCTGGCTTAAGGTTTTCAATAAACTCTTCTCTTGTAAAATAGCCAAAAGAAAGTCCTAAGATAAAAAACCTAAGTATGAAATAACCAACAAAGTAATACAAGAACTGCTGCCAGAAAAAGGAGTTATGGATCGAACTGTCTAGGAAAAGCCTAACTATAGATATAGCCACCATCCCGATAAACCCTTTGCCTGGAAGGAAGAATTCCAAGGCAGACATTATCAAAAATATTGATATGACAGAAACAAAAAGGTTTGAGAATAGGTTTGTTAGCTGACCTAAATAATAAAGGGGCCATGACACAGCAAAAAAACTTACCAGTAGAGTTAAAATCTTTTTTGTATAGAACGCTTTTTTTAAGTGTGTCAATGTCTTGAATGCACTTTGCCGAAAGATTATACTAAAAAAATAAAACAGGAACAAAGGAACAAACACATTTATCAGCACAGCCATTGCGGGAAAATGTGGTTCATAACCTAATTTGAAGATGTTTAAAGGCAACAAAAAAGTGTATGCAATAAAGAGTTTTGCGTCACCAGCGCTCCAAAGGTGCACTAACCAAAAAAGGATTGCCGCTACTGACGCTAAGATTATGTTTGTTGAATAGGTCAATAGATAAAAAGCTGCATTGATTTGGGCAGTAATGTGGCCATAAGCTACCACTGCCAAAGTTATCATTATGGAATATATTATTGAATATAAGATAAGCTTATTTTTAATCA